>JAFDAS010000182.1 GCA_019313695.1 Deltaproteobacteria bacterium | reverse complement strand
GGCCAGGGTCTGGCATTTGGGACAGTGCCGGTTTCGGCAGGAGTTATACGATATCGCCAGATGGCCGCAGTGATCGCACTGGTCCTTATGACCGCCCAAGGCAGCGGTTCTGCAAGTTTCGATGGCCCCCATGACCCGCAGATGATTGCGGGGCAACGTGTGGGATTCTCTATAGACAGGTCCGTACTGGCGGAAAATCTCCGCCACTTCAAGGTCGCCGGCTCTTCGCATCCGCTTTCCGTGGATTACGAAGGTTGCTTCGTTTTTTTATCGAGAGGACTCGTGACCTGTGACAGGTTCAGTCGGCTGACATGCAGGTAGACGGTGGTCGTTGTTGGGGACCTGTGCCCAAGAAGCAGTTGGACATGGTGGAGGCTTGTTCCCACTTCAATCAGATGAGTGGCAAAACTGTGTCTTAACGTATGCACGCTGACCGGCTTTGTGATGCCGGCATGTTTCCTGGCTTTCTGAAATAGCTGCTGGATCGAACTCATGGAGATGTGGCTACCCTTCTTTTGCCCTTCAAATAGCCACTCCGCAGGGCGGTATTTTATCCAGTATTGCCGTAAGCACTCAAGGGTCGTCTGGGACAAAATGGAGTAGCGATCCTTGCCGCCTTTGCCATTACTTACCCTGACCGTCATCCGTTTGCTGTCGATATCGGCCAACGTAAGGCGGGCTGTTTCGTTGACCCTCAGTCCTGAAGAATAGGTGATCATCAATATCGCCTTGTGCTTGAGGTTCTTCGTCACGGCAAAGAGGGATTCCACCTCCGAAAGATCCAGGACCATCGGGAGTTTTCTTTTGCTCCGAGGATGCTTGATCTTTTCCACCGGCCATTCGCGTTTCAGCGTCGTTCTGTATAAAAACTTAAGCCCGGCAACATAGAACCGGAATGTCCCCTCGGACAGATGCCGCTTATTGATCAGGTAAAGCAGGTACTCCTTGAGTTCGGCTTCTCCCAGTTCCTCTGGGGACCGGTTAAAGTATTTCGCCAGATTCTCAACTTCGCGCAGGTAAGTCTTTTGCGTCCTCGGCTTTGCTCCGCTCAACTGTAAATCGCCAAGCATCTGTTCTCTTAACTTTCCCATCATACAATCTCCTTTGATTTTAATATCCGCCTGTTCATGTCGGCGTTTTGCAAAGAAAGATGTACGGGGATTCCGATTGGTTAACAAGCGGTAAATGCCTTGTTGAATCTATGGAGATTGGTTTGTTTTGGGTCTGTGAAAGTAGGCGATGGGATGGCTACCGCGAAGCGGTTTAGTTCTTCTTTTGATAATCTTTAGTGAAATCCTCCCCCGAGAAATAAGTAAGGTGTCCCCATATTATCCCCATATTATCCTACCGGGAGAGATCAAGGGTCTTTTCAGTGTCATGTATAGCATTTCCCATAATATGCGTAATACACTTTTTCTGACAACAAACTGGTTATGTAAAAATATCCTCGATAATATTTGACAATTAAACATGTTCAGCATAAATGTTACATAAATATTCACAGTGTCTCGTCCCGCATTCGCAAAAAATTTTCTTCCACATATTAATTGTTATGTGTACACTACCAGAAGAGAACAGCGCTCCTTAGAAAATACGTATAAATACGGAGATAGAAACAATTGTGAGAGCTTGCTTCATGAAAATAGGACGGAATCAATAAAACTATGCAAAAACTATTTGAAAATTATATTCAATCTATTTCCTCCAAATTTGCCTACGTAGAGACAAGTGAAATGGGTTACCGCACTGACTTTGAGATTTTAATCAAAGGAATTTTTGAATTAGTAAACGTTAAGCGTATAGATCACGATGCGAGAGCTAAACAAGGCAATAAGCCAGATTTTGTTGTTCTTAAGTACGATATTCCAATTCTATATATCGAAGCAAAAGATATTGGTATTTCTTTGGATAAAATTGAGAAGTCCGAACAGATGGCAAGATATTATGGATACGCAAACTTGGTGTTGACAGATTATATTGAATTTCGTTTTTATAGAAACGGTAAGCGTTATGAAGACCCAATAAAAATTGCGAATTATAACATCAAGAATAGAACCATTACGTCGATTCAGGGAAGTTATAAACACGTTGCTAAAACATTGGTTGATTTTGCACAATCACACAAAGAGCCAATACGATCAGGAGAGCACCTCTCAAAAATAATGGGGGGGAAAGCTCTTAGAATTCGAGATAACATCAAACAGTTTCTTTCTAATGAATCAGACAAAAACGATGAGATACTGCGTGTATATGAAGCTATAAAGAGGCTCCTTGTCCACGATCTCACACAAGAATCATTTGCGGATATGTATGCGCAAACACTTGTGTACGGTCTCTTTGTTGCCCGATATCATGACAAAACTCCAGAAAATTTTTCGCGCCAAGAGGCCCGGGATCTGATACCGAAGTCAAACCCACTCCTTCAGCACTTTTTCGACCACATAGTTGGCCCCGATTTTGATAAGCGGCTTGAATATATCGTAAATGAGTTGTGTGAGGTTTTTTCTCATGCCGATGTTCATGAACTTATGATTCAGTATTTCCAAAAGGATTTATGGGGGGAAATCCATGAAGGGCCCGATCCAATTATACATTTTTATGAAGACTTTTTGAAAGAATACGACCCCGACCTTCGCAAGAAGCTTGGAGCGTTCTACACTCCCTTGCCTGTAGTAAGATTTATTGTGCGTTCTGTTGATTACCTCCTTGAAAAGGAGTTTGATCTCGCCTCTGGCTTAGCAGACACTTCAAAGATAAAGACTGGCGACCACCGGATCCAGATTCTTGATCCGGCGGTTGGGACAGGAACATTCATCAGTGCCACTATTCGAATCATATACAAAAGGTTACTTAAAAGTGGTCAGAAGGGACGCTGGCCAGCATACGTACATCACGACCTACTTCCTCGTGTGCACGGTTTTGAACTTATGATGGCACCATACACGATAGCACACCTTAAACTGAGCATGGCGTTTAAAGAAACTGGCTTCTGGAATTTTCACCGTCGACTTGGTATTTACCTTACAAACTCGCTCGAAGAAGCTATCCTCCAAGGAAGCATGTTCACGGGTTTTGGATTTGCTGAGAGCATCGCGAAGGAATCTAAAGAAGCAGCGACCATAAAAAATGAAACGCCGATTATGGTGGTAATTGGCAATCCACCATATTTTGGTGAGTCAAGCAATAAACATTACACTGGGCACGATGTTTATAAGAGAGAG
>JAFDAS010000039.1 GCA_019313695.1 Deltaproteobacteria bacterium | reverse complement strand
CTTCATTCAGAGTTGATAATACTTTCAGCATAGCTTCTTCTTTTATCCTTTTCTCCATGCTTTTATTTTAGCATGGCCGGTACAAAAAGTCAACTTTATTTTGTTACAAGCCCTAAAGACCTTTGGGCCGCAGATCGTAAAGATACTCGGAAATGCGGATATGTAAAGAAGGCAGACTCGTAAAAAGTCAGAAGACACCATTTTTTGTCATTCCGGCGGAAGTCGGAATCCAGTAATTTCAATATGTTCTGGATGCCCCCGTATCAAGTACGGGGCAGGCTTATCAAGCCCGGCATGACGTTTCCGGGACTTTTTACGGGTGCATCAAACTTTCTATTTTCCTGCCTTGAAATTTTTCAGGGACTTCACGAGTATCTCCGAAGGATCAAAACCTGGAATGCCGGAAAAATGTTCCAGCTGCATTCTGCATGCCCCGCAGTCCGACATCAGTATGTCCGGATCAACATCTTTTATCGCCCGCTCCGAAGTGATGCCCAGCTTCGCGGAGGTCTCTTCATTACTCCTTTTAAAACCGTAGCTCCCGGAAAGTCCGCAACAATTATCTTCAAGGATATGGATCTCAAGACCGGGAATCTTTTCAAGAAGTCTTGCCGCCGGATACCCGATGCCCGATGCTCTCAGGTGACAGGGGATGTGATATGCCACTTTTCGATGGAAAGGTTCAAATACCGGCTCTATATAATGATCTTCCATGAGTTTAAGCACATATTCGTGCAGATTGTAGGTGTTTTCAGATATTTTTTTACCGTCAGGTGCATTCAATATGCCCGGATAGTCCTGCGTGAGGACCAGACCGCATGATGTGCATGTGTATATCACGTCGTATCCCCTGTCTATGTAACCGGCAAGGATGCGCGCGTTCTTCCTCGCGAATTTCCTGGCGGTTTCCACGTCTCCATTACCCAGAGCGGGCAGACCGCAGCACACCTGTTTAGGGATGATTACCCGAAGCCCCAGCGACGCAAGTAAATCTCTTACTACCACCTTTTTTCGGTTCTTCCGCCGGCCCTTCCACCTCCAGCTCCTGTTCATGGAATGGACACGATATTGGGGAAACGGGATATATGTTGATATCCCGAATACATTCAATACTCTTTTTATGAACTTTAAAGGGGTCAGCATGTTTACCAGAGGAGCGATTATAGAATTTACAGTTCCAAGCCAGTAATTGTTGGCGAATACACGTGATGCAAGGGGTCTGAAATGCCCTTCGCCATATCGGACCTGTTCCCTGAGAATGATCTGGGCCGGATTAACGCCGTACGGACAGGCCACTTCGCATCGCTTGCACTGGCTGCAGAGCCTTATCCATTTGTCTATGGATGCCTCGTGGTCTGAGCGGAAGCGCTCCGCATCCGGCCCGGCCTGCTTTGGGCCGGGGAATTCCGGATTCACCTTGAACACGGGGCAGTTTGCCACACAGATGGTGCACCTTATGCAGTGTTGAAAATCAAAATCCACTATGCCGGTCTCCCACACGCTTTTGCGGCTGCCACTCCTGTGGCGATGGCCATTCCGTGGCCGCACCTGTATTTCATTATTTCCGAAAAGGCCAGGATGCTCCCGCATACAAAAAGGTTCTCAAATTGAGGGTCAACGGGCCTGAAGAATGGATCCACACATATACCTGACTTTTCTATCGCGTGTCCGGGGGCAAAGAAATCGTCGTTGAACCAGGATTCCCTCCCTCCGGGAAGATATGCAGGCAGATCAAACACCGTCTCTTCGACCGCGTCCATCGACGTATGGAGCCCGCCGCTTACGAATGAGCCCGTGGCCAGGATAAATGCATTTCCCTGCACACGCGCGGATCTCCCGGCGCCGGCGAGTGTAACTGCCTCGATCTGATTGCCCAGCTTTTCAACGCTGTATATTTCTCTCCCCCAGTACAGATCACCCCCTCTTTTCAACAGGGCTTTTTTCAGGCCGCCAAATAATCTCAAACCCGGAACGGAGGGTGGCAGGGTTGGTATCTCAAAGACATTTCTACCGAGTTTGGCCGATATCTCATTACACACATCCCCGGCAAAACGCATGCCCAGCACCGCCGGTATGGCTATTCTCCCCTCCGGGATATCGAGCCCCTTCAACCATGATATAAATCCTTCAAGAAACTTCCTGTTTTCAAACTGTTCGGCAATACCCGCCGTAGTGGCGATTCCCGCGTCGAATATGGAATAACCGGCGTTCTTGTATCTTGATGTAATATAATCAGGGTAAAAATCCTTCATCTTCTTAAACGATATCACATGGATATATTCATCAGAATGAAAATCGGCGAACTCCATTGTCCCGGGTACAAGGCATGTGACCTTGCGTCTTCCCAAGGGAGTCAATATCCTTCTGTTTACACGCGCATCACCCACATACGGCATACCCCCCTCGGACATAATATCCCTGAACATCTCAAGAGACTCTCTGATGGCGTCTTCTCCGACCAGGTGGTAGGGGTGATTATCCGGCAGAGAGCCGACACCCTTCAAGGGATCACCGTCGGTAGCGAGCAGGTCTATGCAACCCGTGGAAAGACAGCAGACGGGATCGCCCTTCGATACCACGGCAATTTTCCTGCCCATATCCGCAAGCGCGATTGCCGCCATCATCCCCGACATCCCTCCGCCTATGATCACAACATCGTAAGTGCCGCTCATGGCTCCTGCTCCATATCCAGAATGCCGAGATATATACCTTCAACAAGCTGTTCTTCTCTGAGTTGATCACCCCACAGGGCCGGTTTGATCCCCTTGAATCTTCTCTGTAGAAATTCCCTGAGGATCCGCATGGATTCTTCGGGCGTCATCCTTCCCATCTCCTGCATGATTCCCAGCGCACGGTAAGTGCAAAAGCCTCCCTGACACGGTCCCATACCAAGCCTGGTCCTGTGCTGGATGTCTCCGATATGTCTGGCGCCAATTTCCCTGGCAACCCTCTCCACATCATCCGCTGTTACCAGTTCACATTCGCACACAATATTCTCCAGGGTTTTCAGCCGGTTGGAGATAGGATATCCTCTCAATTCCTCCTGTCCCTCAAGGGGAAGCTCTGCCGTCCGGCACTTTGTTTTAAGGCCGAAGACCTCCATCACGCTGTCGGACATTTTTTCCGCCATAAGCCTGTAAGTGGAGAGCTTTCCTCCCAGAATACTGAACATGCCATTCTTGTGATCTATTATCCTGAAACCCCTGGATATTGCCCTGTCGTCTCCATCATCCGCCTCCAGCAGAGGCCTGACTCCCGCATAGACCCTGATCAACCGCGTAGTGCGAAAATCCGGGATCATCTGCTGTGCCTGAGTCGCTATAATATCCACTTCACCCGGTTCAACTCCAGCTTCATCAGGATCACTGACCGTCATGGATGTAGTGCCCGCAAGGCATACCGCCTCGTTGGGTACAATGATGTCCCCGTCAGATGAAGGCCGCAGCCTGTTTATGACCATATTCGTCAACCGGTGGTTCGTGATGATAAGACTTCCCTTGGACAGGGTCATCGGCACACTGCTTCCGGCCAGAGACGCCACTTTGTCCCCCCAAGCGCCAGTAGCATTTATGATGATTTTTCCTCTGATTTCCCTGACTTCAGCTGTTGATTCCTCCTGCGCCCTTACACCCACGCACCTGCCATGTTCCATGATGATATCTATAACCCTGTTATGGGTCAGGATTTCTCCGCCTCTCTTCCGGGATGAAGTTATATTCAGCATGCACAGTCTGAAGGGATCGATGGAACAGTCAGGCACCTTTACTGCTTCTTCCAGAGACGGGTTGAGGCTGGGAACCAGATCAAGCGCCCGGCTCGGAGAAAGCACTTCCGTGGGGATTCCCACCTCCTCGCAGCTTTTCAGAAACATGTCTCTGAATCTCTTCGAGTCGCCGGGAAGACGCACAAACAGCCCCCCTGTCTGCTCCACGCATTTTACACCTATTTTTCGCAGGATCATATTCTCGGAGATGCACTCGGTCGCTGCTTCGGGATCATTCACCGCATACCTGCCGCCACTGTGAAGCAGTCCGTGGCACGCGCCAGTCGCCCCGGCGGCGAAATCACCCTTTTCAATCAGACAGTGAGGGATGCCCCGCAGCGCCAGGTCTCTCGCTATACCACAGCCCGTGGAGCCGCCACCGATAATGATTACATCAGTCTTGATCATACTTAATCACCAGTTGTTACAATGGCTCTGTTTCGTATAACAATTGAATGTGCATATGGAGGGTTTCGCGTTTACATGCATTAGTTGTGTCGACTACCTTTGGAGGATGTCTCAGACAGCGCAACGCCGGGTTGAATCAGACATCTACCGCAGCAGCCGAACCGCTCTCTGAGGAAAATCGGTGATCAGACCGGTCGCGCCCGCTTCCGTGAACCGCAGCATTTCATCTTCTTCATTCACGGTGAAGAGATTAACAGATATTCCCTTTTCCGTTATTGCACCCACCTGCTTTTCGTCTATCAGCGTGCTGCGGGCGTTATAAGTTTCAAATTCCAGGGTTCCCCAGTCCAGAGAATCAATTTCAGAATAACCTATCAGGGCCTGTATTGCAAGGGAGGGATTTCGTGTCTGAACTTCTCGTAACCATTCATGATTAAAGGAGGAAATAATAACGCGCTCGTGTTCTATCCCGGCATCGTCTATCATTGCCAGCACCCGTTCAACCACGGGAAAATTCTCCATAGGGGGGGGAAGGCGTTTCAATTCCAGATTGACACAAAAGGAGGCATTCTGCGTAAAATGAAGGGCTTCGCTCAGTGTGGGGACCTTCTCATTCCGGTAAGCCGACAGCTCTTCCTGCGTTACCTCTCCCGCCGCGATCCGGCCGAAAGGATCGACCTTCGCGAACCAGGAACCTGCATCCAGCAAACGAATTTCACTCAGGGTAAATGTCATAAAATGCCACGGATCACGATCCGGAAAACGATCTTTAACATTGGTGGTGCGGACAAGGGAATCATCGTGAAAAAGTATCAGCTCACCGTCGCTCGTTACCACCACATCCGTTTCCCACAGATCAGCGCCCACCTCCAGGGCTTTGCGGGCCGCTGCCAGCGTGTTTTCGGGAGCCAGGCTCCGCGCGCCTCTATGAGCTATAATGAGTGCCATCTACTTCCCTATTACGTAGCGTAGGGTCTCTGTGCCCCGCAGGAGGGGGCGCGCTGCTGATTTTTCACAGCAGTACGTATAATCCCGGCGCATACCAAATGTCAACAGGAGAAAACAATCAGAGATCTTTGAAAAATGTTCAATTTCGTTCAAGTTCAGGGAAGGCGACCCCGGTTCTATCGGGATTAACCGCCCTGCCACCATCACTGAGCTGGATATTGTCAAAACATTGGGCTTGACATTGGGTCTCAATAGGGTACGTTAAAAGTGCCGGAAAGTAAAAACCGAGTAAAAACCGGGTCAGACTCGAATTAATTTCTTAAAACCGGGTTATCTGTGTGGTGACACTGGTAAGGCACTTAATAGAGAGGAGGCATTATTATGAAGAAAGTGATTATTATAGCGTTTGTCCTAAGCCTGATGAATCTTACGTCGGCACTGGCATGTACGACCATGCTCGTCACCAGTGGGGCATCACAGGACGGCTCGGTCATTGTCGCGCATTCGGACGACAGCGAATTGTTCGATCAGCGTCTGGTCTATGTGCCGGCCGCAGATCATAAACCCGGATCATTCCGGCCTGTATATTACGATGCTGCATCGCTGGGCGACAGACCGGAATATCACGGGTATTTGCTGCGCCGTTATGTTGGCACTCACCGGGGGCCGACGTATGCCGATTCCAATCAACCGCAGAGCATACCGCTTGGGTATATTCCGCAGGTTGCACATACATATGCATACTTCGATGGCAGTTACGCCATCATGAACGAACATCAGCTTATGTTCGGCGAGTGCACCGACGGAACCAAAATCCAACCCGATCCGGTGCCCGGCAAGCTTATCTTCTACAGCGCTGAGCTGAGCCGCGTAGCGGCGGAACGCTGTAAAACAGCACGCGAAGCAGTTGAATTGATCGGCCATCTTATTGAGACCTACGGCTACTACGGCACGGGCGAAACACTGCCCATCGGCGATACGAAAGAAGGCTGGATCATAGAAATGGCGCCCAGCCCTGAAGGCACGGGCGGTCTTTGGGTGGCAAAAAAAGTGCCTGACGGCGAGGTGTTCGTAGCCGCAAATGAACTGCGTATTCGCGAAATCGATCCGGATGACCCCGATATGCTCTATTCCAAAAATCTGCATGCCATCGCCAAAAAACACGGGTGGTGGAAACCGGAAGACGGTAAACTGGACTGGCTGAGGACCGTAAGCATGGGAGAATACAGTCACCCCTACTACTCACTGCGCCGGGTCTGGCGTTTGCAGTCGCGGATGGCGCCTTCGCAGGGGAAATCTCCATGGGTCAAAGACGGCTTCACGAAAGAGTATCCATTCTCTATCAAGCCGGATAAGAAACTGAGTGCCCGCGACGTCATGAGCCTGTATCGCGATTACTATCAGGGAACTGAGTTTGATCAGTCAAAAGGGGTAACTGCGGGGCCTTTCGGCTCCCCTTACCGTTACCCCGGCCCCATGGACGCGGGGGGCGATACCGGTGATCCGAATGCCAAACTGAAAGGCGCGTGGGAACGTCCGATTTCCATCTATCGCTGCGGATTCAGCTATGTCTGCCAGGCGCGCGGCTGGCTGCCGGATCCCATCGGGGGGCTGGTCTGGTTCGGTCCGGATGAACCGATGAGCACCTGCTACGTACCTTTCTACGTGGGGGTTACAAGTATCGCCGCGCCATATTACACATGTGACACAACAAAATTCAGCCAGAAAAGCGCGTGGTGGGCATTTAACTTCGTGGCCAATTGGGCGGGTGTGAAGTACAGCTATATGATCAAAGATATTCAGCAGAAACAGGACGAAATCGAATTAGCTGAAATTGAGGGCATCAAGAAGATGGATGCCCAGGCGCTTGCTCTTTATAAAAAAGACCCGGAAAAGGCGCGGGAGTTGCTCACCACATACTGCGAAACACAGGCCAACCAGGTTGTAAAAGACTGGTGGAATTTCGCCTGGTTTCTTGTGGCACGCTATGACGATGGCTATGTCAACGCGCCCGGAAAAATGTCCCAGGAAGTCGGTTATCCTGACAGTTGGTATGATAAATCGGAATGGCCCAACGGACCTACAGCCTACAAAAAACCAAAAAGCAAACCCGCGAAGTAAGAAGACACAAGGAGGAGGGAGAATGGGGTCAGACTCGAATTAATTTCATAAATATAAATTTGACAAGTTCGTAAAAAATCCCAAAAACGTCATGCCGGACTTGATCCGGCATCCAGAACATATTGAAATTACTGAATTCTCTCCTTCGCGGGAATGGCAAAAATGGTAGAAATTCGACTTTTTACGAAGCCGTCAAATTTCTTGATCTGTAAAAAAGAGGGGGTGTGTAAAATGGAAATGCTTTATTCTGTAGAGGTAATAATACCGATTTCCCAGATTGCATTGCTTTTACTGATCAGTACGCTGGCGCTGCTTTTCGGAAGGGTGAAGATGGCCCTTCTAATCAATTATGTTTTTACACTTTACTGGGGCTTTCTGGCAAACGAAGGATTCCTGGCAGGATCGACATTTAATACTGTCAGCTATTTCGGTTTCGGTTTTCTGGTTATCATTCTTGCTTTAATAGGATTTTTTACCGCAGCTGAATAAAAGGTACTGTGATGAATGAAAACAGGGTCAGCCTCGAATTAATTTTTTAAAATGGGGTTACCTGTGTGGTGACATTTGTCAATCAAGAGATTAGAGGCATTATGCTGTAAATTAGAGGAGGCCATTGAAAGAACCATGACAGAAAAGGTTATCCTGGGAAATACGGGAATCAAGGTCACGCGCCTCGGATTCGGCGGTATTCCGATCCAACGTGTCTCAGAAAAAGAAGCCGTGGAGACCGTTATTCATGCAATCGACAGAGGAGTCGATTTTATCGATACCTCCCGCGCCTACACGACGAGTGAGACCAGAATAGGTATAGCACTTCGGGAAACCGGAAAGGATATCGTCCTGGCCACGAAGTCCCAGCAGCACAGCGCCGACAAGATGAGAAGAGATGTCGAGATAAGCCTCAAAGAACTTCAGCGGGACAAGATCGAACTGTACCAGTGCCACTTTATCAGGGACTTCGATGTCTATAAAAAAATCACGTCAAGGGGAGGCGCCCTGGAGGGACTGCTCAAGGCGCGCGACGAGGGATTGATCGAACACATCGGGATTACCAGTCACAGTCTGGATGTCTTGGATCGTGTCATCGACGACGGCCTCTTTGAGACCATCATGGTCTGCTACAGTTTTCTTGAACCGAAGGCAGCGGAGAGGGTGATTCCCAGGGCCCTTGCCAATAATATCGGCGTCATCGTGATGAAGGTCTTTTCCGGTGGAGTCATCGACAATGCCCGGCTGGCCATCAAATACGCCCTGGCCCCTGAGGGAACCGTCGTCATTCCGGGTGTAGAAAGCAAAGAAATATTCGATGAAAACTGGGAGATCTATCACGGCGACCCGACCCTCAGCCGGAAGGAACGGGAAGAGATCAGGGCGATCCAAAGCGAGTTCGGCAAACAGTTCTGCCGCCGCTGTGACTATTGCCAGCCCTGCCCTGAAGGAATACCGATCCAGCATGTCATCGGCATCAAATCCATGGTCAAGCGGATGGGCCCGGATATTCTTCAGAAGGGGTTCCCCAAGATTGCCATTGAACAGGCCAGAAATTGTACCGAATGTGGCCAGTGCCTGGAGCGGTGTCCCTACGAACTTCCCATACCGGAGCTGATCAAGAAAACCCTCGAATGGGTCGATGAACAGCTCAGTGGGAAATAAGGTAAAAGAAGGTAAAAGGGGGCAGATTTATTCTTAAATTCGTCAATCGTTACGTTACAACGGGGACAGTTGGCCGGCACTTCCAGATTTGTGGATAGGGAAGACCGGGCAATGCAAACAAAATTATCCCCTTTCTTCCTTCAGCCGCGAAATCACATGACACTTAAAAAGGTGGATATTATTACAAAGGTGATGATATCCATATCCGCATAATCACTTGTTAGCCAATGGAAATCGACTTATGATCACAACTCTCGATGCTCAACCGCAAGAGTGGATGGAAGGCGATGAGAATGTTTTTCACACGGTTGCAGCTTGCCATTTCCAGGATATCGAACACATTGAGCATTGGATAGATAAACTTATTCCAAGAAATCAAAATGGCATTTTCGTCAAGTGGGCTGGTGGAAGGCGAAAAAGTCAAACCAGAGATCTATTTATTGATAGTTGCCTCAAATATTCAAGCGAGATAGACTTTCAAGTCAATTGCGTATCAACAAATGAAGGTGAAATGAGTTGGTTTGCATGGGCTTTCTATATGCAAAACCGACGCTTTGTGACGCAGCGACTTGATGCGAAGAATAGGAATTGTTTGGTTTTCCAGATTAGCAATGAGAAAGACATTTCCTTTCCGGTTTTGCGCGCAGGTTATTTGATTTGGTACCATCACGTTGTACGATATCTATCCGAATGCCAGAATATTAGCGGCAAGTTTATAAGCGACAATTTTGCTTGCGATGAAGAAGGGCCGGGAGATGGGAAGGCCCTGGGGGTTTCTTTTGTAAACTTCCTATTAAGGCAAAGCGATTCGGATCTTCATATTGATCTCCCAAGAGTTGATCGATATAGAGAGTGTGACCGTTTGTCAGATTATTTTTGTGGATGGATAAACTCCGTTCGTTCAAAAACGGCCGTTAATGCACAAGAGCAAAAGCTTGCTGAATTAGAAACACATTCATGGATTGAAAATGTGATTTATGCAATGAATCTCAATATCATCGATGAGGATGGCAATGACGTAACAGAAGCTGTCAAAGCTGCCGTTGAAAGTGGCTCCGCTAATGGCTAACAAATAAAGGATCAAGACCGACTTGCGGGGAACGGCGCCCGCAAGCGGCTTATCCAAACGTTATGCGTGGTATAATTGACAAAACATATCGATCATGATATCGTAGCACAAAAAAGATCGATGGAGGTCTTGACATGCAATCAGTAACCGTATCGCCAAAATATCAGGTCGTCATACCTAAAACCGTGAGAGAGTCATTGAAGCTTCATCCGGGCCAAAAAATGCAAATTGTTGAATATGCCGGTCGGATTGAACTTATACCGGAACGTGACATCAAAGAACTCCGCGGGTTCCTCAAGGGCATCAACACTGAATTCAAACGAGAGGAAGATCGGGCATGAATATTGTAGATTCTTCCGGCTGGCTTGCATACTTTGCCGATGAGCCTAATGCCAAGCATTTCCTGGCCCCGCTGAGTGATCCGGCTTTGCTTATTGTCCCAACGGTCACGATATATGAAGTTTTCAAGGTTATTCTGCGGGAGTCCAGTGAGAATGAAGCATTGCAGGCGGTTGTTGCCATGCAGAAAGGTAAAGTTGTAGATCTAAGCGCATCAATGGCAATAGCAGCTTCAAGGCTGAGCCTGGAGCATAAACTTCCAATGGCGGACAGCATCATTCTTGCAACAGCGCAAGAATTCAAAGCCATTATATGGACGCAAGATTCAGATTTTAAAAATATAAGCAACGTGAAGTATTTTCCCAAAAGATAAAGCACAACAAATCAATTCAGCCTATCGCTTACACTCCGGCCGATTTTTTCGTTGGGGCAAAATGATGGCCAGAAACGGTCAGAACACTCGAAAAAGAGGAAAAGGAACTAAAATGGAGAGAGTATTTAATGAAAGATGATATTCGCTGGGTGAAAACCCATTGCGCGCGAATGGACCATGGTGGATGTGGTCTATTAGTTGGTGTGAAGGACAACAAAATTGTAAAAGTCAAGGGAGACCCGGACGGATTTTTAAACAAGGGATATATATGTCCCAAGGGAGTGGCATCACCTGATCGCCTCACACACCCTGATCGTCTCAAGTATCCTTTGAAGAGAGCAGGAAAACGAGGCGAAGGGAAATGGGAAAGGATTTCCTGGGATGAAGCCCTTCAATACACAGCTGAGAGCCTGAATAAAATAAAAGAAGAATATGGCGCAAGGGGAGTTGCCTTCGGTGTCGGCATGCCCAAAGGTCTGGAACATTTTGTCCTGATCCGTCTCGCCAACCTTTTCGGTTCTCCAAACGTTATCGCGTCTCAGGATGTATGCCATGCCCCTCGTGAGATAACCGGTATCCATACCTGCGGTTTTTATCCTGTAGCGGATTTTCATCAAAAAAGTAAACTGGTCATCCTGTGGGGAAGCAATATCACCTCTACAAATGAAGAGGGGGAGATATGCAGCCTGCTCCTGGAACAGCTGAAACAGGGGACAGAACTGGTTGTCATTGATCCGAGAAAGATCGATCTGGTCGATAAATCGAAGAAATGGCTTCAGATAAGGCCCGGAACGGATAACGCCCTTGCCCTTGGATTTCTAAATGTCATCATTGGAGAGTCCCTGTATGACAGGGAGTTTGTTGAAAAGTGGACTCATGGCTTTGAAGATCTGGCAGAACATGTCAAACAGTACACCCCTGAAAAAGTCTCCGGGATAACATGGGTTCCTGCCGATCTCATCAGGGAGACGGCAAAGCTTTATGCGACATCGAAACCGGCTGTTATCCAGTGGGGGAATCCGATCGAACACAATACCCATACCTTTGATACGGTAAGGGCTCTGATCTGTTTAATGGCGATAACCGGTAATCTTGACGTCGCGGGCGGAAATGTCGCGGCCCATGACCCGAAGATCATGGGACTGGGACCATTTGTCCGTGCCGATCTTATCCCCGACAAGAGAAAGGAGATGATCAGCGCTTATCATCGCGTTATTCCTAGGCTGATGACCGTCGCGCCGTCGTTCTTTAAAAAGGCCGTCCTCGAGGGAGTCCCTTATCCGGTCAAAGGGTTCTACGCCATGTGTTCCAATCCAATGCTGTCCTACGCCGACAGCCGCCAGACCTGTGAGGCATTGATGAGGCTTGATTTTGTGGCAGTTGCCGACCTGTTTATGACCCCAACGGCAGCCATGGCGGATATTGTTCTGCCTGTTGCAAGCCAGTTCGAGATTAACGATATCGGCCATTACGGCATCGGCCACGGTTTTATCGTCGCCCGTCCCAAAGTGGTTGACCCGCCGGAGGAATGCTGGCCCGACATGAAAATCATGAATGAACTGGGCAAGCTCATCAGTCCACCGGATTTATGGCATGACGATTACGAAGAATTTCTGGAAGATATTGTCAGACCGGCCGGTCTGACATACAGCCGGTTCGTTGAAAAGGGTTATCTGAAAGGTCCTGACAGATTCAAGTCTTACGAAGAAAAGGGATTTCGAACTCCTACGGGCAAGGTGGAGTTAAAGTTGAGTACGGCTGAGAAATTCGGATTAAAGCCCTTGCCCGAATTTGGCGGTCTTCCGGAAGATGATGACCCTGAATACCCTCTCTTGTTAACGAGTTCCAAGAGTCGCTATTATCTCCATTCGTCCTACAGGTGGATCGAAAAATTGAGAAAGATGAGACCTCACCCGAAGGTTGAGATTCATCCCGAGACGGCCAAAAAGTATAGTATAAACGAAGGTGATGAAGTCATTATTGAAACCAGAAATGGCAAAATAACACAGGTTGCAACTCTGACTGATACTGTCGATCCCAGGATTATTAATGCCTCTCACGGATGGTGGTTTCCCGAGGGGTCGCCGGAGACTCAGTATGGATGGAAGGAATCGAACCTCAATATGCTTACCTCCGCG
The DNA here is from genome assembly GCA_019313695.1 of Deltaproteobacteria bacterium. Lineage (GTDB taxonomy): Bacteria > Desulfobacterota > Syntrophia > Syntrophales > UBA2210 > UBA2210. The sequence continues at coordinate 4,048 of JAFDAS010000039.1, read as the reverse complement.
GGAAAGCTCGGCAAGGAATATGGCACACCCAATCTGAAGGGGATTGGGTGCAGAATAAGCGGAAAAGTCTTGGCCGGTAAGATGGAAGCCCTGAAATACACCGGATCATGTAAAGGAGCATTATAAATGGACAGCAACATAAAGGGCGTCGAAGATCTGAGCCATGAAGATATGGCGCGGCTCATACTGGACATGTTTCACCGCACCATGGTTCATCACACCCTGTGGTTCAGGGAGGTGGAGCACCAGATGGGGTTCAAAAAGGCTCTGGACATAATGAAATCGGCGTACAGCAGCAGCTACGATGCGCAGATGAAGAGACTTTCTCGTGTTCTGGGTTTCGAGATGAAAGACGGGATACCCGGGCCGCTGCTGGATATGTCGAGAGAAAAGCTTCTTGAACTGATGGGCAGCCTCGGCACGAACTGGATCGCGGGTGACGGCATCTGGTTCCAGGCTGTGGAGTCCGCGTGTGGAATGAATGATGCCAAGCGTTGCAACGATTCCTGCTGGACGCGATTTTCGCCATTCGAGGCCTGGTCCATTAAGGAGTTCCTGGAACTGCCCGAGCATGCGGGTATGGAAGGACTGAAAACGGCGCTGAGGTTCCGGATGTACGCGAGTGTAAACGTGCAGACCATAATCGAGGAAGATTCGGACAGCATTGTCTTCCAGATGAACGACTGCCGTGTCCAGTCGGCACGGAAACGCAGAGGGCTTGACGATTATCCCTGCAAGTCCGCCGGTCTGGTAGAGTACAGCCGCTTCGCGGAAGGCATTGATTCAGAGATACACACTGAGTGCATCGGATGCCCGCCTGATCCACATCCGGAGGAGTGGTTCTGTGCCTGGCGATTTACGATTCCGGAAAAGTGTTAGACATGTCTGAAAGAGGAAAACAGTATGAAACAGCAAAACAAGTTTGACGAGGTCCTTGCCGGGGCATACAGAAGGATGCATCTTTATACATGAGCTGAGGCCACCCTGCAGGGTCTGCAGGACATGTGGGATCTTCCAAAGGATGCTTATTCGTGGGCCACGGCCGGGTACATGGGCGCCATATCGACGGGACAGACGACCTGCGGTCTCCTGATAGGATGCAGCGCGGCCATCGGCCTTAAGTGCGGGAATGGCAGGGCCGGGGTGCCGGAGGAACACGCGTCTGACAGGGACATGGCCATTGGGGCGGTGGAAAGCCTCTACCGCGATTTTCTGGAAAAATTCGGAAGTACGGATTGCTACACGCTGTCCGGATGCGATTATTCCGATCCTGAAGACCTTGCGCGCCACATTCAATGTGAAGGATGGAAAGATACCTGTGACATCTTTCTCAAGTTCGTTATGACGAGATGTGTTGAGATGGCACAGGAGAATCAGATATGACATGGCGGCGAGGGTGACACGCCGCCCCTGTCAGTGCCATTCAGATAAGCATTCCGCCGTCGCATACGATACATGTCCCTGTGGTAAAGGATGCGGCATCGGACACAAGATACAATACCGCCCCCGCCATCTCCGTGGGCTGCGCGTGCCTGTTCATAGGCACCATCTCTATCGCGTATTTATAGATATCATCATTTGAGAACAGCGCCGAGGCAAATTTTGTCTCTGTAAGTCCGGGGAGAAGGGCGTTTACACGGATGTTTGCGCTTGCGAGTTCCTGCGCGTAGGCCTTTGTCATACTGATCAGGCCGGCCTTCGTAATAGAATAGATGCCCTGGAAAAGCGCGGGGCTTATTCCGTTCACCGATGACACGTTTACTATAGACCCGCCCCCGGTCTCGGCCATGAGCTTTGCGGCGTGCTGTATCATGAAGAAGGGGCCCTTGAGATTCACATCGTTGGTCTTATCCCACACCCCTTCGTCAGCACCCAGCATATCGCCGAAGTAGGGATTGGTCGCGGCGTTATTTACAAGGATATCCAGTCTGCCGAACCTGTCCTTTACATCCTTGAAAAGGTCACCGATCTGATCCTGCTTCCCCATATGGCATGCAATGGGCACGGCAGTACCTCCGGCCTTTTCGATCTTTTCCGCTACATCCTTGAGTGCGTCCAGTTTTCTGCTGACAAGGACAACCTGCGCGCCGTATTCCGCCAGTGTCATGGCGATTGCCTCACCTATACCCCTGCTCGCGCCCGTAACCAGGGCAATCTTTCCCTCCAAAGAAAAATCGACTGTCTTCATGCTGTCCCTCCATTATTTATTAAGAATGTCTGTTTTATTCCTGCCTGTCCGGTGTCGGGGTTTGGGTTTGTGTCTTTCCGCTTGACAAATATACCATTTACTGGACAATTGCAACGAGGTGGGGGGAATGGGGGCACTATTATGGCAAAGGGAAGGGACGATATGGATGATCGGGAACTTGAGATACTGGCTTTGAAGTATGGACTGTCTGCGGATCTTCTTCGGGAATACCGCGGGATATTCCGGGAGAACGATATCCCTGTTTCGCTCGGTGGGAAAAAACCGCAGAGCGCGGGACGGATAGTTATGGTCTCGACTCATGGCTACTGGGGAGACCCGCCTCCCGCCGGTGTTCCCGACACGGGAGGCCAGACATATTATGTGCTGGAGGTATCAAAGACATGGGCACAGCAGGGAAGAAAGGTGATAATTATTGCAAGGCACTTTAAACCCTATCCGCGTGTGGAACAGTTCACGGAGAACCTGTGGCTTGTCCGGATCCCGGCGGGTGGAGATGAGTTTGTACGCAAGGAGGATATCTATCCTCTTGTCCCGGAATTGGCGGAGAGTGTGGTTGCCGTGGCATCCCTCTTCGGCGCCCATGCCGTGATGGGACACTACGCGGACGGGATGGCCTGCGCATTGGAGACAGGAGAAAGGCTCGGAATCCCGGTGGTGGTAATTCCTCATTCATTAGGAATAAACAAGGTAGTCTCCCTCGGACTGGACCCGGACGATCCCGGTACGTGGTTCGACAGGCAATACAACTTTGGAACAAGAGAAGATTTTGAGCTGGCATCCCTCAGGGGAGCTGATTTCGAGATAGCGAACACATTTAGAGAGCCTGCTATCCTGAACAAATATTATGGATATGATTTTCCAAATGTCGTCATGCCGGCCGGCGCCGGAACGGCCTTTTTTGATATCGGCAGGGATCCCCGAACGGAAACACTGGAACGATACGGCCTGATCCCGGGTCGGTATCTCATCTATTTCGGACGTTTCTCTGAAGCGAAAAATGTCCCCGGGGTGGTGAAGCTCTTTGGCGAGGCAAAGAGCCTTGATCCCCGGCTTATGAAAGGGATAAAACTTGTGCTTGTGGGAGGGTCTCCCGGAGACCCTCTGCCTGAAGAGGTGTCTGTTGAGAAACACGTGGCGGATGCAATAACCCAATACAAATTGACAAACGACGATATCGTAAGGCTTCCCAGCCAGCCCTGGAGTGTCCTGGCGGTTCTCGCGCGCCACTGCCTGTCCTACATAGGCATGCAGTTTATGGAACCATTCGGCATGGGCGTCGCGGAGGCCATGGCGGCATCCGCTCCGGTTGTTATTTCCAGGGAAGCGGGCATAACGAAGTGGATAAAAGATGGTCGTGACGCTGTTGTCGTTGCCCCCGATGATCCGCGCGCCGCCGCCCGGAAATTGATCGGGATTATGAGCAAAGAAGGCGCATTGAGGAAGATCGCCTCCAGCGGGCGTAAGCTCGCGCTGGACACGTTCAGCTGGAAGGCTATCGGGATACGACAGGGGGAGATCATAGATTCTCTCTGTAAGGCCGCGGATGGGAACATCCCGCGCGAAAAGAGAAAGGTCCGCGCCTATCACAGGGCGATTTTCACCTGGCGTGGAGATCCCCCGGAGATTAAATCACGGCATGAAAAGGCCGCGAAGGGTCTGCTTCCTTACATTATTGAACAGACAAACGACCCGCGACGCAAGGGAAAGCGGACAATCGTTGTGCTTGGGGGAGAATCGGGGGCGGGAAAGACCGAGATAGCGGAATACCTGAGGTATCTTCTAAGGAGTGAAAAGATACAGGGCGTCACGATAGCGGGGGATTCCTTCTTCAAACTGGCG
>JAFDAS010000038.1 GCA_019313695.1 Deltaproteobacteria bacterium | reverse complement strand
AAGCGTACAAAGGTTGAGATCTAAAGATGTAGTGACCATAAATCTGGCCGCTCAGCCCCAACCGCCCGATATCACTACGGTTGTGTCCGGAATGGGGTTAAACTTGGGTTAAGAATGTTCGAAGCAAGCATACCGCACATTCTGTTAACGAATTTGAAGATAACCAAGTTAGAGCATATTATATTAAAGGCGCTGTCGGAAAGGGCGTGCGGAGATGGGGGGACGTCCGTAAATAAGTAAATAACTCAACTTCTACGTTCAGATACTCGTTTCCGTCTATTACATCCCGCACCTCATCCAGGCAGCTTCCTGTTTTTAGATGTGTTTTCAAGTATTGACATGTGATATTCCTGTTTGATAAAAGTAGTCACGAAACTGAAGATAATAGAGCAGGGCAATTAGTCTATTAATCAAAGGATATATTATGAAATTAAAAGTAGTGATACATGAAGCAGAAGAAGGTGGTTATTGGGCTGAAGTACCGTCTATCCCGGGATGTGCTACTCAAGGTGATTCTTTTGACGAATTATTGAGTAACATTTACGAAGCCGTCGAAGGCTGTCTATCAGTAGATGTTCAAGACATCGTCATCTCAGGAAAAGGCAAAGTAATGGAGATAGCAGTTTGAAGGTTGTTAGCGGAAAACGATTTTGCAGTATCATAGAATCCAAAGGGTGGGAATTGAAGCGTATCAACGGAAGTCACCATATTTATGCAAAAGCTGGAAACACTGCCCGCATATCGGTTCCTGTTCATGGCAACACTCCATTGAAAATAGGGTTGCTAAAGCATCTGATGAAGATAGCAGAAATTAAAGAATCGGAAATGCAAAACCGCACGTAGCAAGGCAAATTCACTCGAACGCTGAAACAGTGACCACGACTATTTCAGAAAAATAGAAAGAAAAACAGAGTAAAAACAGGGACAGCGCCCTTTTTGTCCACGGATATTGGAAATGGGTGGAGAAATAACAGCCGATGTAAGTCGGAATAAAAAAAGGGCGCTGTCCCTGTTTATTATCACGGGTCCCACCGGGGTGGGGAAGACCGACTTGGCGATCAGGCTTGCCGAGAGATACGACGGAGAGATTATCAGCGCCGACTCGATGCAGGTATACCGCCACATGGATATAGGCACCGCAAAACCCTCCCCCGAAGAGAGACTTCGTGTACCCCATCACCTGATTGATATTGTAAATCCTGATGAAGAATTTAACGCCGCGATGTTTGTGAAAGAGGCCGATGAGGCGATTCACCTTCTTCACGGCAGGCATAAAAGGGTGTTTGTAGTGGGCGGCACAGGATTGTATCTGGACGCCCTGTTAGGCGGGCTTTTGAGAGCTCCGGGCGCCGACGGAACGCTGCGCGATTCCTATAGAAAGGATGCCGCGCAATATGGCAATGCATACCTTTACGAACGCTTGAAGAGCATGGACGCGACAGCTGCCGGGAGGATACACCCGAACGACCTTGTCAGGACAATCAGGGCTCTTGAGGTCATGGAACATACCGGGCAGTCCATTGTTGAGATACAGGAGGAGCACAGATTCGGAAAGAATGCCTATGATTGCGTGAAGATAGGCCTTAATATCGACAGAGCTCTTCTATATGACAGGATCAATGACCGGGTTGAGAAAATGGTGGCGAACGGTCTTGTTGAAGAAGTGGAAAAGCTGATGGATATGGGTTATGACGAATCAGCCAGACCCATGCAGTCCATGACCTACAGGAACGTTATTTCCTGCGTCAGAGGAGAACAGAGCGAGCAGGATATGGTGAGGTTGATCAAGCGTGATACGAGGCACTACGCCAGGAGACAGCTGACATGGTTTAAGAGAGACACAACCATCAAATGGTTTGCCCCTCAGGATGAAAATATGATAAGCAGGGCGGCGAAAGAATTTGTGTTGTGAGAGTAGTGCTCGTTATAAAAAATTTCAAGAACAAGAAGGACGTATTATGGAGCGGGAAGAATTGAACAAGTCTTATCAGTCTCGTGATGTTGAGGAAAAATGGTACCGGCGCTGGCTTGATGAAGGCCTGTTCCGGGCGGAGGATAAAAGTGACAGGAAACCATTCTCGATAGTTATTCCTCCACCGAATGTTACAGGGATACTCCATATGGGACACGCGCTGAATAATATCCTCCAGGATATTATCGTAAGATACAAAAGAATGCAGGGTTACAATACGCTCTGGATGCCGGGCACTGATCACGCGGGGATAGCCACCCAGAACGTGGTGGAGCAGGCACTTGAAAAAGAGGGAATGACACGGCACGATATAGGAAGGGAAGAGTTTATAGAGAAGGTATGGGAATGGAAAGAAAAATACGGCGGTGTCATCATAAAGCAGTTGCATAAACTGGGGTGTTCCTGCGACTGGTCCCGAGAGCGATTTACCATGGATGAGGGCCTTTCCAGGGCGGTCAGGGAGGTCTTTGTACGGCTCCATAAAGATGGCCTGATATATCAGGGTGATTATATCGTTAACTGGTGCCCAAGGTGTCATACGGCCATATCCGACCTTGAGGTTGAATACGAGGAAGAAGCGACCAGTCTCTGGCATATACGATATCCATATGCCGAAGGGAAGGGCGAGATAATTGTAGCCACAACACGCCCGGAGACCATGCTGGGTGATACTGCCGTTGCGGTCAACCCAGATGACGAAAGATACGCGGATGTTATAGGAAAGGAAGTGATTCTTCCGATCGTGAACAAAAGGATACCGGTTGTCGCGGATGATTATGTGTCCAGGGAATTTGGCACCGGTGCGGTGAAGATAACGCCTTCGGCGGATCCCAACGATTTTGCCATGGCGCAGAGACACGATCTTGATGTAGTTACTATTATGGATGGTGATGCCATTATCAATGAAAATGGTGGTATATATCAGGGACAGGACTGTTACACATGCAGGGAAAATATCGTGGAGGATCTTAAAAAGGGCGGCTATCTTGTAAAAACAGAGCCCTATTTACACAATATTGGCCGCTGTTACAGGTGCAAAACCATTGTGGAGCCGGCCGTGTCCAAACAGTGGTTTGTCAAGGTGAAACCCCTGGCAAGGACTGCCATCGCCGCGGTTGTGAAGGGCGAGACAAAAATTATTCCTTCCACATGGGAGGCCACGTATTTTGACTGGATGGATAACATAAGAGATTGGTGTATTTCCAGGCAGATATGGTGGGGGCACAGGATACCGGTATGGTATTGCGATGATTGCGGCAATATCATAGTCGCAGTCGAAGACCCTGACAGTTGTCCCAAATGTGAAGGAGGTTCTCTCAGGCAGGATGAGGATGTCCTGGACACATGGTTCAGCTCTGCTCTCTGGCCCTTTTCGACTATGGGATGGCCTGACAAAACGCAGGCGCTTTCAACCTTTTATCCCACGTCGCTCCTTGTTACCGGGTTTGACATCATATTCTTCTGGGTGGCCAGGATGATGATGATGGGGCTTTACGTTATGGGAGAGGTTCCCTTTGCGGATGTCTATCTGCATGCCCTTGTTCGCGACGAAAAGGGCGAGAAGATGAGCAAATCGAAGGGAAACAGCGTGGATCCGCTGGAAATGATTGACAAGTACGGCTCAGACGCCCTTCGCTTCACTCTGGCGGCCTTTACCGCGCAGGGGAGGGATGTGAAGATGTCTGAGGAACGCATTAAGGGATACAGGCATTTTGTAAACAAGACATGGAACGCGGCCAGATTCTCCCTGATGAATCTTGAGGATTATCCCGGGGAAACCGCGCTGGAAAAGGAAGAATATTCGCTTTGTGACAGATGGATAAAAGACAGCCTTAACAGCGCTGTGGAGGATGTCAGGAGAGCCCTTGACGAGTATCGGTTTAATGACGCCGCGGGGAGGATATATCAATTTGTCTGGCATGAGTTCTGTGACTGGTACCTTGAGCTGATAAAGCCCGCCCTGTATGACAAGCGATCGAAGCAGGAAAAGCTTGCGGCGCAGCAGACATTGCTCACAGTATTGAAGACATCCCTGCAGCTCCTTCATCCTTTTATGCCCTTTGTCACAGAGGAAATATGGCAGAAGCTGACGAAAGATAATGGATATATAATGGTGAGCAAATTTCCCGAACCGGATGATTCTCTCAGGGATAAAGATGCCCGCGGTCGTATGGAGATTGTTAAAAACATTATAAACAGTATCCGGAATATAAGGGGTGTGATGAATATCAACCCTTCAAAAAAACTGAAGGCGCTCATTTCTGTTCCCGATGGTAATATGCTGTCCATTATGGAAGCGGGCAGGGATTATATACGGGATATCGCGAAGCTGGAAGACCTTGCGATAGAGGATAAGGCCGAAGAGCCGAAAGGATCGGCAACAGGGGTAGTGGGCTCCGTCAAGGTATATGTATTTCTGGAGGGTGTGGTCGATGTCGCGGTTGAAAAGGCAAGACTGGAAAAAGAAATAAAGAAGCTCGATAAAGACCTCGAGTTCATCTCCAGAAAACTGGGAAATCAGGATTTTATGGAAAAGGCGTCCGGCGAGATCGTTGAAAAGGAAGAAAACAAGTTTAACGCTCTGAAGGAGAAGAGCCGGGTGCTCGAAGACGCGCTGGGCAGACTTCGTGATATGATGTGAGGATTATCATGATTTCAGATATCAGATTGAGAGAACTTATCAGGGCATCCCTTGATGAAGATATGGGGTCCGGTGATCTTACCACGTCATCTATCCTTACCGGCGTGGAAACCGGTATTGCGCATGCAGTCTCGAAGGGAGATATTATAGTCGCGGGCATCGATGTCTTCAGGGAGGTATTTCACACCATGGATTCGTCTCTGGAGTTCGAAGCGTATTTCTGCGACAGCCAACCGGCTGGGAGAGGGGAGATTCTTGCCTGTATATCGGGCAGCCTGAAGACCATCCTCCTCGCGGAGCGTGTTGCGCTGAATCTTTTTCAGAGGATGTGCGGAGTCGCCACGATGACACGCCGATATGTTGAAGAGGTGAAGGGCACCGGGACCAGGATACTGGATACGAGAAAGACGACGCCAAACCTTAGAAGTCTTGAGAAATACGCGGTAAAAACCGGAGGGGGATTCAATCACAGATTCGGCCTGTATGACGGTGTGATAATCAAGGATAACCACATAACCGCTGCAGGGAGTATCTCGAATGCCGTAAGAAAAGTGATTGGAAATATTCCACCCACTGTAAAGATAGAAGTAGAGGTGAAAAACCTTCAGGAAGCTGAAGAGGCCCTTACTTCGGGAGCCGATATAATCATGCTGGATAATATGGGAACAGGTGAGATGAAAAAAGCGGTTTCTCTCATTAATGGGAGGGCGCTGGTTGAGGCTTCCGGAAATGTTACCCTGTCGAATGTGAGGAAAATCGCGGAAACCGGGGTGGATTTTATATCCGTTGGAGCTCTTACGCATTCCGCTCCAGCTGCCGATATATCGCTTGTGTTCAAGTAACGACTCAGGTTGTTTAGACTGTAGGCTGAAGGCATTTAGACACAGGATGTAGTGCCTGTTCCCCGAACAGGCTGTGGCACGGACTATGGATCAAAAATTTAGTAAAACCAATCTGGAGAAACTTGTTTCAGGCGGCCTTATAGGGAGCAGGATTCACTTTCTTGACGAGATCGATTCAACGAATAACCATGCGGTTTCGCTTGCCGCTAATGGGGCCGGCGAAGGTGAAGTAGTGATAGCCGACTGCCAGACAGCGGGAAGGGGAAGGCTGAGGGACAGGGTGTGGCATTCACCCCCGGGCAGGAACCTGTACACATCCATCATATTAAGACCTGATATACAGCCCGCTTATGCTCAGGGCCTGACCCTTGTTGCCGGAGTGGCGGTGGCTGAATTGATCTCAGCTTATTGTTCCGTTGCACTCAAGTGGCCCAACGATATACTCGCAGGGGGCAGAAAAATCTCCGGTATCCTGACGGAAATGAAGATCATGGGCAGGGATGTTGATTTTGTTGTTGTGGGAATCGGCATTAATATAAACATGGAAGCAGATGATTTTCAGGAGGAACTTCTCGGTATATCCACATCGCTGAAGGAGCAGACATCGGAAAGCGTTTCACGCCTTGAGCTTACCGCTAATTTGTACAGATTGTTCGAGAAATGGTACAGGATATTTATTGATGAGGGATTTCTCCCCGTAAGAGACCGGTGGATGGAGTATTCGGATATAATTGGGAAAACTATTGAGGTGACAGACAGAGGCGCTGTGCAGAGGGGGACATGCCGGGGGATCGACAGTAAAGGTGTGCTCCTGCTCATTGATGAGAAAAACAGGACAAGACATGTACTGTCCGGAGATGTAAGAGTAATGGAAAGCAGGTGATCTATTATGCTTCTGGTTATCGATGTGGGAAACTCAAATACAGTTGTCGGCCTCTATGAAGGAGATGAACTGTTAAACCATTGGAGGGTCCGCACTGTTGTTGATCACACAATTGATGAATATGGAATGCTGATACTGAACCTCTACAAGACGAGCAAAGTCGGATCGAGATCTATCAGTAACATCATTATATCATGTGTGGTTCCATCCATGCTGAACATACTGGAACCCCTCTGTAAGAAGTATTTTCATGTTACTCCGATCATCGTGGGTCCGGGCATAAAGACGGGCATGCCGATATACTATGACAATCCGAAGGAAGTAGGAGCTGACAGGGTTGTCAACGCCGTTGCAGCTCATGAGAAATACAGGGGAGATCTCATCATCGTGGATTTTGGCACTGCGACCACCTTTGATTATATTACAAAAAAGGGAGAATATATGGGCGGGTGCATAGCGCCGGGTGTCATTATATCAAGTGAAGCGCTTTTTGAGAGGGCCTCCAAACTGCCTCCGGTTGAGTTAAGCAGACCTAAATTTGTAGTTGCCAAGGATACTGTGAGCAGCATACAGGCGGGTATCATGTTCGGTTATGCCGGCCTTGTGGACGGCCTTGTGGACCGCATAAAGAAGGAAACAAAGACGGAAGCCACAGTTGTCGCAACCGGTGGACTGGCGGGTGTCATGGCCGCGGAAACCAGTACCATTGATATTGTCGATGAAATGCTTACACTGGAAGGACTTCGAATCATCTTTCTGCGGAACAGGTAGACCGACAATAATTAATGTGATTAACAACTACTGACTACTGACTACTGACTACTGACTACTGACTGCGGCTTTGTCGCTTCAGATTCCTCTTCGCGTAATTCTGCGCCATCAAAACGCTCCATTCAGAACGATAAGAGATATAATCGTAAAAGAGGAGCAAGCCAGGAAATCTACTCGGTTGATATGAAAGACAAAGACAAAGACAAATCAAAAGAACAGCTAATCAGGGAACTTAAAGCCTCCCGCCGAAAAATAAACGAATTTGAGGAGGCGGAAAGGGATCGGCATATAGAGGAGAGCATTTATGGAACTCTGGAAAGCAGCGTGCGTGCGGGCATCTACATTGTTCAGGATGGAAAAATTCGTTTTGTCAATCACTATGTCTCAAACTTTTTAGGCTATTCAGTAGAGGATATAATCGGTAAAGATCCAATAAGTTTTGTGCACCCACATGATCGCAAGATGGTCAAAGAGAATGCAAAGAAAATGTTGAGGGGAGAGCGCCTGTCGTCATATGAGTTTCGATCTCTTGCGAAAGATGGCAGCATGCACTGGATAGAGGAAATCGTAAGGCCCACCGAATACGAGGGCAGGGCGGCAGCCCTCGGTAATATGATGGAGGTGACCGAAAGGGTAAAATCACGGGAAAAACAAAAAGAGCTTGAAACCGTCGAAGTCTCTATTCTTGCAGCAATTCCGCATGCGGTAATTGGCCTGAGAGACAGACGCATCATATTTGCAAATCATGGTGTTCAAGCCGTTTTTGGGTGGAATGAGGCGGAACTGATCGGCAAAAGCACAAAGATTCTCTACCGGACGGAAGAAGATTACGAAAAGATGGCCGACCTCTATTCTAAATTAAGGCGGCAAAAGACGGTAGGGACTGAATTTCCCTGTAGACGAAAAGATGGCGCCGACATTGAATGTATGGTGAGCGCGTCGAGAATAGGAGAGCGTCTTAAGGAAAAAAACATTGTTATTACCTATGAAGATATTACGGAACGGGAAAAGGCTAAAACCGAATTGGAGCACTCCCGGGAGCAACTGCGAAATCTTTCCATTCATCTTCAATCGGTCCGTGAGAAAGAGAGCGCTCGTATAGCGAGAGAACTGCATGACGAGCTGGGGCAGCTCCTCACAGCCCTGAATATGGACCTCGTTATGCTTGGAAGGAAGATACCCAGGGATCAAGTTGCCCTTATTGAAAGAGCGGAGTCAACAATAAAACTGGTTGATGTGACGATGAATACGCTGAAGCGCATTTATATGGATCTCAGGCCGGGAATGCTCGATCACCTTGGCCTTCCCGCCGCTGTAAGGTGGCAGGCCGAGGATTTTCAGAAACGATCGGGAATAAAATGCAGATTGACCATCGAACCGGAAGAAATTTCTATCGACACCGATCTCTCCACGACTATCTTTCGTATCTTTCAGGAAACTCTGACCAATATAATGCGACACGCGGAAGCGACAAAAGTAAATGTAAGCCTGAAGAGAACGAAAAAGAAGATTGATCTGGTTGTTCGGGACAACGGAAAAGGAATAAGTGAAGAGGAACTTGGTAAAATTGATTCATTCGGTTTAATAGGAATTCGGGAACGTGCCTATTCCTGGGGAGGAACGGTTATGATATCAGGACAAACAGGCAAGGGTACCACCGTAAAGGTTCATATCCCATACGAGAAAAACGGAGACAGGAGATGAAGAAGATAAACATATTGATTGCCGATGATCATCCAATCGTTCGAGAGGGCCTCAAGCAGATTATTTCGGAAACTGATGACATGATGGTAGCAGACGAGGCGGGCAATGGCCGGGAGGTCCTGGATCTCGTGAGAAAAAAGGAATACGACCTTTTGCTGCTCGATATATCGATGCCCGGAAGGAGTGGTCTGGAGATATTGAAAGAATTGAAAAGCGAATACCCGAAGCTTCCGGTTCTCATCCTCAGCATCTATCCAGAGGAGCAGTATGCGGTGAGGGCTTTCAGGGCAGGGGCATCGGGATATTTGACAAAGGCAAGCGCGCCTAACGAGTTGATTTCTGCAATTAAAAAAATTGTCAATGGCGGCAGATACGTAAGCGAATCTCTTGCAGAAAAACTGACCTATTACCTCGATGAAGATTCCTCAAGACCTCCCCATGATTTGCTCACAGATCGTGAGTATCAGGTCATGTTAATGCTGGGTTCGGGAAAAACGGTTAAAGAAGTCGCGGAAGAACTTTTTCTCAGCGTAAAGACAATCAGCACGTACAGGACTCACATTCTTGAAAAAATGAAAATGAAAAACAATGCCGAGGTTACCCTTTACGTAATAAAGAACAAACTTGTAGATTAGGACATACACCGACACAAGAGCGGTATTATGTCTTATACCGCAGCACACCTTTATCCTGCCACATATTATTAATCATCTTACAAAATAATCAGACATTTACCGATTGCCTGTTCTATCGCTGTGCATTAAATTATCTATGCTGGAAAAGTAAATTAATATGGCGAAAGGAGTCTGAATCATGAATGGCAAGATAAACAAAAAGGGAAATGTTGAAGAAATGTTGAATGAAGGCGCATTGTGGGAAGATCCCATGTGTTATCCGACATATAACGCAACAAGTCTGCTTGAAAGACACGGCACGGTCCGTAAAGAGCGCAATAAAGATGCGGTAGAAACCAGCGCCTGCAGAGTTGCCGCCTGACTTCAAGAAAATATTGTCGGCGTGGTAATTGTAATAGGTAAACTAATAAAGCGTTTGGTAAATAACTTTGCAATGCTGTCATTTCGAGTAGAGCGCGAAATCTTCATGAACAAGACATGTTACAAAGATCTCTCTCTTCGGTCGAGATGACATGAAGCTTAGGAACGAACTACTGGTGGATAGTTATCTGTTGGATTAATTCAAAGAGGGGTAATAAAATCAATGGATGAGATACGGAGAGTTGCGGTTATTGGAACGGGTGTCATAGGCGCTGCCTGGGTGACATTGTTCGCGGTAAAAGGGTACGATGTCAAGGCATATTCAAGAAAGGCGGAAACGCGAGAAAGAGGTTTGAAAAACGTTCAGTCAAATCTTGATTTCTTTGTAGAGAAGAAGATTATTTCGGAGAGTGACAAGCAAAGGGCACTTGCAAGAATAACCATGGTAAAAGAAATAGCTGAAGCGGTGAACGATGCTGATTTTGTTGAGGAATGTACCGGTGAAGACTATGACATCAAGAAAAATATTTTCAGGGAGATGGGAAAACATGCCCCCGATCATGCCATCCTTGCAAGCAGTACCTCGGGTCTCAGCATGACAGAGATCCAGAAGGTTGTAGCACAGAAAGATAAATGCATTGTCACACATCCATGGAATCCCCCGCATTTAATCCCACTGATTGAGATAGTTCCCGGACTGGAGACATCCGGGAAGACCACTGATACCACATTCAGGTTGATGGAAAAGCTCGGAAAGGTTCCCGTAATAGTCAAAAAGGAGGTCGCTGGATTTATTGGCAACAGATTGGCGGCTGCCCTGTGGCGGGAAGCAATTGATCTTGTGGATAGAGGTGTCGCGACCGTGGAGGATGTCGATAAGGCACTCTGTGCGGGCCCTGGAATCAGATGGGCGTTAATGGGGACACATATGATCTATCACCTCGGTGGAGGTGAGCATGGGGGTTACGATCATTTTATAGACGGTATCGGTAATACGACTTTCAAGGCAATCTGGGAAGAACTTGAAACAAGGGATTACATAACCGAACCGGTAAAGGAAAAACTGTCCCGTGGCGTGGAAGAGGAAATGAAGGGGAGATCCTTTCAGGATATTATAAGATGGAGAGACGATAAGATAATTGATATCTTGTCTGCGAAAGAAGATGATTTCTGGGGTGACCCCATGTCCTATCCCGTTTATGACAGGAAGAATATTACTCAAAAACAGGATCAAAAAGTTCATAAAGAACCGGCAGATGTCAGAAAGATGAAGGAAAAAGTGGCATAAAGACAAAGAGGCACAGTCACAAAGGGCAAAGCCTCCTGTTATGTTCTTATGGTTCTGGTAATAGCCGAGAGGCAATAAGTTCTTCCTCCCACATCTTCAGGTCGGTTAGTGATCTCTCAGCATAGTATCGACCCCTCATTTTTTTCGGGACCCTTTTTTCAAGAGATGGAAAGAGGCCAAAGTTAACATTCATCGGCTGAAAGGTTTTATAGTCGGCGTTTGTGATATGGCTCAGAAGTGCACCCAAAGCGGTTGTCTCCGGAGGCACAATCCTGCTGCCTGTCAGCCAGCAACAGGCGTTTATGCCCGCTACAAGCCCCATCGCTGCCGATTCCACATACCCCTCGACGCCCGTAATCTGTCCCGCAACGAAGATGTTATCATCGGAACGAAGCTGCAATGATTTATTAAGCAGGGCAGGGGAATTTATGAAGGTGTTGCGGTGTATGCTGCCATATCTTGCGAAATCCGCCTTTTCCAGCCCCGGTATCATTCTGAGGACGCGCTTCTGCTCAGGCCATGTCAGTTTTGTCTGGAATCCCACCAGGTTGTAGAGAGTGCCTTCGCTGTTTTCCTGCCTGAGCTGGACCACGGCATGGGGTCGCTTCCCTGTTTTCGGATCTGTAAGACCCACCGGTTTCATCGGACCGAAGAGCAGGGTCTTTATCCCTCTCCTCGCGAGGACTTCGACAGGAAGGCATCCTTCAAAGCAGCGCCTGTCTTCAAAATCTCTGAGGGGCATTTCATCGCCGCTCGACAATTCCGTCCAGAACCTTTCGTATTCATCTCTTGTCATGGGGCAGTTCAGATAATCTCCCTCACCGCTGCTGTCATATCTCGATGCTCTGAAGACCGTGCCATAGTCAATGGACTGTGCATCCACAATGGGTGAAATGGCGTCATAGAAATAGAGATATTCGTTTCCTGTAACGGAAGCAATGCTCTTTGCCAGAGATTCGGATGTGAGAGGACCTGTGGCTATGATGACAATGGAGTCTTCGGGAATTGAGGTGACCTCTTCCCTGATTATCCGGGTTCCTGTGGATGCAAGTCTGTCTTCAATATAGTTTGAAAAAAGGGTTCTGTCCACGGCCAGCGCCTTGCCTGCCGGAACGGCTGTGGCATCGGCTGCCTCCATTATCAGTGATCCCATCACCCGCATCTCTTCCTTGAGAAGGCCGACCGCGCTTTCTGTCGCGTTGGAGCGGAAAGAGTTGCTGCATACGAGTTCTGCGAGGAGGGGAGACTTGTGGGCCGGAGAGAACAGGGCGGGTTTCATCTCGTAAAGAAGGACGTCAGCGCTCCTCCTTGAGATTTGCCACGCGGCCTCACACCCTGCAAGCCCGCCACCTATGATTATAATTGGTTTCGGGTGTGTCTCTTTTTGAGAGTTTCGAGTATCTGATTTCAAGTTGTTATACATTTGCAAAAGCTGAATACCTGACAGGATAACAGGATGAACATGATTAATATATACCAGCCGTTTATTTTTCGTTAAAATCCGGTTAATCCTGTTAGTCTTGTCTAATTATTCCTTACCCTTCATCCCTTTCCTTATATCCGCATTCCTTATTGGGGCACGTCTTTGCCATACCTTTCCCGCGGTAATACTTCTCGACCAGAAATGGGTTACCGCATAAGGGACATTTTTCCGGTATCGGCCTGTCCCACAGGGCATAGGTGCAGTTCGGATAGCTTGAACATCCGAAAAATGTCTTGCCTTTTTTTGAACGTCTCTCACAGAGATTGCCGTCGCATCCCTCTCGCGGGCACTTTACCCCTGTATCGAGTGGTTTTGTGTTTTTACATTCAGGGTACCCTGAACATCCCAGAAACCTTCCGAACCTGCCCTCTTTTATAATCATGTTTTTGCCGCACGCGTCGCAGATAATATCGGTTGTTTCCGCCTCCATTTTGCTGATTGCGCCATTTTCATCCTGCGCGATGTTGCCTGTGTTCTTACATTCCGGGTAGTTGGAGCAGGCCAGAAATTTCCCATTCTTTCCCCACTTTATTATCATGGGGCTTCCACACTTGTCGCATGCAAGGTCGGTGGGGATTTCCTCTTTCTTTACGTTTCTCATCTCTTCGCCGGCCTTTTCCAGCTCCGACTTAAAAGGGGTGTAGAAGTCTTCCAGTGTCTTGTGTCTTGTGATTTTTCCGTCCTCAATCATATCCAGGTTGTCTTCCATGGAAGCGGTGAACTGGACATCCATGATATTGGGAAAGTTCTCCACAAGAAGCCCGTTGACAACGGTTCCTAATTCCGTGGGGTGAAACCTCCCTTTTTCAAGTTCTACGTATTTTCTGTTTTGGATAGTGCTTATGATGGCGGCGTATGTGCTGGGCCTGCCGATCCCCTTTTCTTCCAGCTCTTTCACAAGGGTAGCTTCAGAGAACCTTGGCGGCGGCTGCGTGAAACTTTGCTGCGGTTCCAGTGAGATCAGAGTCAGTTCATCCCCCTTGGAAACCTCCGGAAGTCCCGGCGTGTCGTGATTGCCCGACTGGGCCTCGTTGCCATTGCCTTCCTTGTCGCTGGTTTCCGTGTAAACAATGCTGAACCCTGGGAATTTCATTATAGAACCCTGCGCGTGGAAAAGACAGCGGCCTGCCTGTATATCAATGCCTGTCTGGTCGAATACAGTGGGATTCATCTGACTCGCTATGAAGCGATTCCATATCAGTTGATACAGACGAAATTCGTCATTTTTAAGATACTGTTTGATGCTTTGCGGTGCGTATGATGTGGTGGTCGGTCTTATCGCTTCATGCGCGTCCTGTGAAGATTTTGAGGATTTGAAGAACCTGGCCTTTTCGGGAAGGAATTCTTTTCCATAGTTTTTTTCTATGTACCCTCTCGCGTCTTCCAGGGCTTCCGATGCTGTCCTTACCGAGTCGGTTCTCATGTAGGTGATAAGACCAACGGAACCTTCCTCCCCCAGGGCTATCCCTTCATAGAGTCTCTGTGCCACACTCATCGTTTTTTTTGCCGTGAAACGAAGTTTTCTTGATGCCTCCTGCTGAAGTTTGCTCGTAGTGAATGGAGGAGCCGGAGAACGCTTCACCTCCTTTTTCTCCACTTTCTTTACAATAAAGGAAGCGTCCTTCAGCTCTTCGAGGAGCTCTTTTGTCTGAGTTTCATTTGTAAGCTTCAGCTTTTTGGAAGCTATCTTTGTCAGCCGCGCTTCAAGGGGAGGGGGATTGTTTCCCTCCAGCAGGGCGGTAATGTTCCAGTATTCCTCCGACACAAACGCCTGTATATCGGCCTCTCTGTCGCATATTATCCTTACCGCGACCGACTGTACCCGGCCCGCGCTCAGTCCACGCCGCACCTTTTTCCAGAGTATCGGGCTGATCTGATATCCCACAAGCCTGTCGAGAATTCGCCTGGTCTGCTGGGCCTCGTATTTGTTGATGTTAAGTTCCAGAGGATTTTTGATGGCCGCGAGAACAGTTTTCTTTGTAAGATCGTTGAAGAGTACCCGGTAGATGTTTTTCCCCCCGCCTATTTCGCTCGCCACGTGCCATGCTATAGCCTCTCCCTCCCTGTCAGGGTCAGGAGCCAGAAAGATGTTGTCGACGTTCTTCGCGGATTTCTTCAGTTCAGAGATGACTTTCTTCTTTTCACGGATGACTTCGTAGGTTGGTTCAAAGTTATTTTCAAGATCGATGCCCAGTTTGCTTTTAGGGAGATCTTTTACGTGCCCTACGGAGGCCTTGACCTCGAATTCAGGGCCGAGATATTTTTTAATAGTCCTTACCTTTGCCGGTGATTCAACGATAAGAAGTGAGCTGGGCATAATTACTCCTTTATGACGAATTTCTTGCCCGGGAGTTGCTCGACGTACCCCCCGAGTTCAAGTGACATTAGAATACTCAGAATATCATGTATTTGGTAGCCGGAATCAGCGGCCAGGCTGTCTATATGGACAGGCTTTTTACCTATTAACCTCATGATGGCTTTTTCATCAGTGTTTAACGCCTCTGATTTCCTCGCGTGGTTCTGTATGGGGTTTTCGTCTGATGGTTCGGCAGTTGTGCCGTTAAGGTTCACCTGGGGCAGAATTTCCTCTAATATGTCATATGTATTTTCAACAAGCTTTGCGCCTTCCCTTATGAGTCTGTGGGTTCCTTTCGTGCCCGGGGAATCGATACTCCCCGGCACGGCGAAGACTTCTCTTCCCTGTTCCAGGGCGACCCGCGCGGTTATCAGGGAACCGCTCTTCTCATTGGCTTCAACCACGACGACTCCCAGTGAAAGGCCGCTTATTATTCTGTTTCTGGCGGGAAAGTTGGGCGCCAGCGGCTGAGTGGAAAAGGGGAATTCAGTGATCACTGCGCCATTTTCCGCGATCTTTTCAAAGAGTTTTCTGTTTTCCGGGGGATAGATAACATCAATGCCGGATCCCAGTACAGCGATTGTTCTTCCCTTTCCCGCGATCGCGCCGGTATGGGCGGCGGAATCAATTCCCCTTGCCATGCCACTTACGACGGTTATTCCTTTCATGGCGAGTTCGCGGCACAGCCTTTCCGTCGTGAATCTGCCGTAAGTGCTTGCCATCCTGGAACCTACCACTGCAACATTGATGTCCTGATAGGATAGTGTTCCCCTGACGTACAGAATGGGTGGAAAATCGTATATATTCAAAAGCAGCCTGGGGTACAGCGGAGAATCGGATGTGATTATTGAGACATTCAATCTGTCGGCTGACTCTAATTCCTTTTCGATAATTGCCCAGTTGTCAAAGTTTTTTATATCGCGGGCTGTTTTTCGTGTGAGGCGGTCTATTTGTTGCAGGGATGCCAGGGGAGCGTCAAAGACAGCCCGTGGAGAACCAAACGCCTTTACAAGATTGTTGAACCTGACATTTCCCACTTTTTCCACAAACTTCAGGGCAAGCCAGTATTTTAGATCATTATG
>JAFDAS010000037.1 GCA_019313695.1 Deltaproteobacteria bacterium | reverse complement strand
AGTCGTGTCCATCATTACGGGGTTGGACCCTGCCAGCTCCACCTCTGTCATCGAAAAGCAGCTTCTTATCCTGCCATCCACCAGGGGCCTGAGGTATTCCTCTTTTTGTTCATCGGTGCCATGGAGGTGCAGTATCTCTATATTGCCGGCATCCGGCGCGTGGCAGCCGAATATATAATGCCCGAGAGGAGATCTTCCCAGAGATTCCGACACGAAGGCGTGTTCAACAAGGTTAAGCCCCATGCCGCCATATTCTTTGGGATGGTTGGGCGCCCACAGCTCCATCTGTTTTACCATCTTCCTCTTATCCTCGAGGACGGGCAGCATCTCCCTGAAAGTCCTGGTCAGGAACTCCGGTTCAAGGGGGATAATCTCTTTTTCTACGAATTCGTCCATCATTCCCGTTATTATCTTTATCTTTTCAGGAACGTTGAAATCCATGGCAAACCTCCTCTAAAAACGGTTTTTTGTTTCGTAAATCCCGCGCAAGGCTGCGCAAGGCTGTGGTATGCTATCACTTCACACGGGTGTGATTCATCAGCGGTATGTTATGATATCCTTCTCATTTTGCAGCTCAAGATGGGATATCTCATTAAAACCTGCCAGGGCGACTCCACTGCTGTTATAAACAAATCGCGTGACGGATGTATTGACGATCTGCCAGCTGAGTCTGATAGTGTGCTCGTTGGACAGCCCCAGGTGTTTCTGCATTGTCGCGGCTATGGGACCACCAGAGGTGAACAGCAAAACCTTTTTCGCATCGTTATGCCTTGACATTATATCTTTAATCCCCTTCCACACCCCCGATGAGAATGTATCCCACGACTCGATGCCCGGCTTCTCAAAATCGCCCGACACCCATCGCAGCATCGCCTCCTCAAAGATTCGCTTGAAGGATTTTTCGTCGGTGTATATCCTGTCCAGATCATTTTTCACAGACGGGTTTTCGCTGATCATGTCGGGAATCTGCGACACCAGAACGGCACGGGCGTCAAGCTCGTTGAGGGCTTCGCACAGAGAGTGCTCCGGCGCGTCAATTCCATGTTCCTTAAAACGGCTGATGACCTCTTTCGCGGTCGCCTGCTGACGCTGCAGCGTCCAGGAATATAGTGCGTCGGCGCGCAGTCCCGTGTTGATTAGATGCTCTCCCAGAATTCCGGCCTGTCGCACACCTTTTTCAGAAAGCCTGTCATAATTATCCTCTCCAAAGGATGCCTGACCATGTCGTATCATATAGATTATGCCCATGGAGAACTCTATAAAACACGCGGGTGGGCATGTCAACAAAAAAATAGAGCGAACGTTCGCTTTTTACTTGAAATATCATGCCCGGTCGATTATCCTGCGGGCATGACAGGGTTTGAGAATTGGGTGCAGAGGCGGTAAGAGGAGCGGGGACGATGGAAATACTTGTATGTGTGAAGCAGGTTCCTGATAATGAAGGAGCAATATCCATAAACGATGAGGGCACGTGGCTGACAGGCGGCGCCTTCAGGATGAACCGCTTCGACGAATTCGCCCTCGAGGAGGCTGTTCGCCTAAGCGAAGAGATTCCGGGTACAGGGATCGAGGCTGTCTCCGTTGGTCCCGGAAGGGTGGTCTCAACGCTCAGGAAGGCCATGGAGAGAGGAGCGGCGGCCGGTACGCATATTCTGGTGGAGGAAGAAAGATACATGAGTCCCTTTGAGACGGCGTCACTCATAGCGTCCTATGCAAAAACCGGACACTACGATCTGATTATTGCCGGCGTTATGGCGGAGGACGACATGCACTGCCAGGTCGGGCAGATGATAGCCGCGATACTCGGAATCCGGTGCGCGACATCGGTAATTCATCGCGGAACAATCCGGGAAGAAACATCCGTTTACATCGAGCGTGAAATTGAAGAAGGACAGAGACTGCGCATGGAGGTCGCGCTGCCGGCGGTGCTTACCGTGCAATCAGGAATAAATCGTCCGAGATATCCCTCCCTTTCCAATATTCTGAGGGCAAAGGACCAGAAAATCAGGACAATCGACGCAAGTGATCTGTGGAAGGGCGCTGGAAGGGACCATCTGATTTCCATGCGGCGGCCGGAGGTATCGGCAAAGGGCGTATTTCTGGAGGGCGGTAAGGATGAGAAGGCCCGCGCCCTTATAAGCATTCTGCACGAGAGGGCGCTGATATGATTCTTCGCGGCGCGGGAGCCTGAGTAATGGAAGAGAAGATTGTCGTAATCGCGGAATTATCCAGAGGCAGGTTCACCCGGGCAACCCATGAGGTAATATCCTTTGCCCGCGAATTAGGATCGGTCGGCGCGCGTCCGGAGATTATTATTCCTGGAAAGAACGTCCGCGGATTAGCGGAAGAAATCGCGCGTACATCGGGTATTGACGTGATCGGCATAGAGGCCGAGGCCCTTGATCTGTACAGTGCCGAACCCTTCAAGTCGGCCATTCTCGATGTCCTGAAAGATATGAACCCCGCGTATGTCTGTCTGCCCCACAGCGCCATGGGCTTTGACCTGGCCCCGGGGCTTGCCGTCGATCTCGGCACCGCGTGCATTACGGCCGTGGAGGAAATACGCGAAGATGAAAAGGGGATTTATTTTTCAAGGTCCATGTGGGGCGGGAAGATACGCGCGGAACTTGTTCCCATGACGCAAAGGGCCGTGCTTACCGTGTTGCCCGGGGCCTGGACGGCATCCGTTGAAGAATCAGGCATTGCGGGATCGGTGCGCGTGGTTAAGGCAGACTTTGCGTCGGGTACATCGGAAATAACACTCATGGAAGCGCCCGGGGAGAGAGAATCGGAACTGCCGGGGGCCGACGTTATTGTATCTGCCGGGAGGGGTATCGGGAAGGAAGAAAATCTGGGAATGATCCGAAAGCTGGCCGGCATATTCTCCCGGGGGGCGGTGGGTGCGTCAAGGTCCGTGTGCGACCTGGGGTGGCTTGGGTATAAACACCAGATAGGATTTACAGGAAGGACCGTTTCACCCGGATTATATATAGCGTGCGGGATATCCGGAGCTATTCAACACATATCAGGGATGAAGGGCTCGCAGATGGTGATCGCCATAAACACCGACCCACATGCACCCATTTTCAACATAGCCGACTATTGCATAGTGGAGGATCTGACTGAATTCATCCCCGCCCTTCTCGAACTGGTGGAGACTGCCAGATAGTTGGTAAAAGCTCCGCTATGCCCCGACTGGTCGGGGGATTATAATGGAAAGAAACTTGTTAAAAAAGTCAAATCCACTTATGTAGCGTGGGGCCTCTGTGCCCCACAGAGAGGACGCTCTACTCTTTGTAGTTTTCAAGCATTTCACTCGAATCCTTGAATCCTTGACCCCTTGAATCCTCTGGCATTTAAACATTTTTCTTATTCATTCGATATCCGGAAAGCGGGGTTTCTCCTTTGTCAGGAAGGCCGATATCCCATGGTAGCATTCTCCCGATGTGATGAGGGTAATTGCGCTTTCCGTTTCCAGTTCGAGAGCCTCCTGCATGGGCACACCGCAGGCTGATCGAATTACCTCCAGCGCAGAGCGAACAGCACGTGGCCCGTTTCCGGCAATTGTCTCAGCCAGTTCGATAGATTCCTCAAGGACCCTGCCCGGTGAACTTACGCGATTGATTAAGCCGAGATCAAGCGCCTCCCCGGCCTTAACCTCCCGGGCGGTGAGTATCATATCGGAGGCCTTTGAAGGACCAACCAGCCGGGCAAGTGTCGCTGCCCCACCCCAGTCCGGCATGAGTCCCAAGCGGACTTCCGAGAAACTGATGACGGCATCCGGGTCCATAACCCTCAAATCGCATCGAACCGCAAGCTCCGCTCCTCCTCCATAGGCCTTGCCATTGATGGCGGCGATGACAGGAACGGGCAGACAGACCAAACCGTCAACTGCCGTACGAATATGCCTTATTAATTTTTCAACGGGAGAGCGATCATGTTTCTGGACCGCTTCGACCAGGCTGGAGACTTGCGGGTTATCGACATTGACGTCAAACCCGGCGCTGAACGCCTTATCGCCGGCGCCTGTTAGTACGATAACCCGTGGCAGATTTTCCCGCAATTCTGCCACCACCCGCTCAAGTTCAGACCACATTGTCTGATTAAAAGAGTTCATTTTTTGAGGGCGGTCAATGGTGATGACCGCGACATGATCCATAAATTCAAGACGAATACCATACTCTGACATTATTCAATCCTTTCCGTGCAAACTTCTTAAACGTGTCATTTCGAATCCCGATTTATCGGGATGAGAAATCTTTACGATGTAACCTTCTAAAAACACAAGATTTCTCCCTATGGTCGAAATGACAGATTGGCCGATTCCGACTTTTTACGAGTGCATTAATTCTTGACAAACTCGTAAAAAGTCGAAATATACACAATTTTGTCATTCCCGTGAAAACGGGAATCCAGTGTTTTTAAATGGTTATGCGCTTCTGGATTCCCGCCTGCGCGGGAATGACAGACTTTTTACGAGTGCATTAATTCTTGATACATCAGGAGAATGAGGAGATTTACTCCCCCGCGCCCGTATATTCACCCTTTATCCTCAGGCTTTCAAGCTCTTCTTCTTCGAGTTTCTTATATGCTATCTTTCCGACAAGGGTTTGAGGCAGTTCTTTGCGGAATTCCACCTCTCTCGGGCAGCTCCATTTAATCAGGGATTTTCTGCAGTGATCAATGAGTTCCCCCTTCATCTCCTCTGTTTCCTTCGAGGGATCCTTCATGATCACGAAGGCCTTGACCTTTTCGACCTGTGCTTTGTCAGGCACTCCTATAACGCAGGCATCTTTTACATCCGGGTGGTTATAGAGGATATCTTCCACCTGCGCGGGATATACATTCATTCCGGATGACTTTATCATCCGTTTCAGCCTCAGCTTGAAATAGAAGAACCCGTCCTCGTCCATGCTGGCGATATCACCGGTATGGAGCCAGATCCTTCCGTCGGGATGTTTTTTCAGGGTATCGGCGGTTTCTTCCGGCTGATCGAGATATCCCAGCATAACCGCCGGGCCGCTGACACACAGTTCCCCATCCTCGTCCAGCGGCGCCTCTTCGGTGGTGTCCTTTATTACCACCTTTGCCAGCATATCCGGGAACGGGATGCCGACGCTTCCCTCTCTGTAATCATTTATGGGGGTAGCCATAATGGCGGTAACCGCTTCGGTCAGGCCATAACCTTCGAGCAGTTTTACACTGCCCCCGCCCTTGCGGACTGTTTCCTCGAACCTCTCTTTTACCACCCTTGGAAGTGTGTCGGCGCCACTGAAGGTGGCCTTCAGACAACTGAGGTCGGCGTTCTTGAAATCGGGATTGCGGCACAGGGCTTCGTACAGGGTCGGGACCCCTACCATAAGCGAGGGCTTCTTGTTCTTGATAAGTTTTGCGACTGTCTCGGGCGTAAAGGTGGGGACAAGGATGCTCTTGCCTCCCCCCATGAAAGCGGCATTCACGCATACTCCCAGGCCGAAACCATGGAATATCGGGAGTATGGCAAGTATGGAAGCACCGCCCTCTGTCTCTTTCATTTTTCCCCACTCCGCCACCTGCATGCCCTCGCTTATGAAGTTCATATTGGAGAGCATGATACCCTTCGGGACGCCTGTGGTGCCGCCGCTGTAAAGAATTACCGCGAGATCGTCCGTGTCCACTTTGGCTTCAGGCGCCGGCGGGTAATCCTCTCCCATCAGATCTTTCCACCATCTGACCCTTGAATCCCCGGGTACCTTCGGTATCTTTCTCCCCTTGGTGATATAAAAACCGAACCTTTTCAATGGAGGAAGGTAGTCGCCTATCTTTGTCAGGATGAGAGTCTCAACGCCGGTGTTACTAAGGATCTTGTTGAAAACGCCGCAGAACGCGTCAAGCGTCATGGCAAATTTACTCTTGCTGACATTCAGGTAAAACTCTATCTCGGCGGCAGTGGATAGGGGATGGATCATGCTTGCCACCGCGCCGAGTCTGTTTGCCGCGTAAAAGCAGATGATACCCTGCGGTGTTGTGGGCATGGAGATGGTAATGCGGTCGCCCTTCTTGAGGCCGATGGCTGCCAGCGCGTTGGCAAATCTTTCTATCTCACCGGCAAACTGTATGTATGTAGAGGTGTATCCCATAAAATCATAGGCTATGGAATCCGGGTGTTCTTCGACTGAACGCATAAGGGACTCGAACATGCTGATTCTGGGGTAATCAAGGGTTTCGGGAACATCTTCATAGAACTTGAGCCACGGCTTCTTTTCATACATAGCATCGGCCTCCTTAAAGTTTTGTCAACCGGCTTTTTCTGCCTCTTTGCATTGGAAAAGTCAATACAAAAAAAACAGGTGACAGTTGCACTGTAATGTGCTACCAGTTTTTCGCTTGGTCGTATCTTTTATAATTCCGGAATTGTCGAAAAAAAGGAGCGCATATGGAGAGATTAAATGATTTTTACGAGGCGGTGTCAGATACCGGGAATTATATCAGGAATCTGAAGGACGGTGGAAAAAAGGTCCTGGGGTATCTGTGTTCCTATACTCCCGAGGAGATTATCCTCGCGGCGGGAATTCACCCTGTGAGGCTTTTCGGTACGGAGGGGAATATTACCCTGGCCGACGCGCATCTGCAATCCTATACCTGTTCTCTCGCGAGGGGCGTGCTTGAAGGCGCGCTTTCGGGCGAACTGGATTATCTCGACGGCATGGTATTCCCCCATACCTGCGACACCATTCAGAGGCTTTCCGATATCTGGCGTCTCAACACGGATTTCGGCTTTTTCGCGGATGTTGTCCTTCCCGTGAAGCTGAACACCGAAAGTGCGAGAGAATATATGGAAGACGTCCTCCGAAGATTCAGGAGTGAACTGGAAGAGGGTATGGGTGTCACGATAACCGACGGGGCGCTGAAGGAATCAATCGAAAAATACAACAGGATACGCGGCTGCCTCAAGACCATCTACGAATTGCGCTCCGCAGATCCCGGCATCCTGCCGGGCGCCGATGTGCATGCAATAGTCAAGGGCTCCATGATCATGGACAGGGATTATCTGCTGGAAAGGCTCCCCGAAGTCATAGAGATGCTGCGGGAGAAAGAACCTTCAACGGGCGCGGAAAGAAAGAGGATAGTGTTGACCGGCAGTATATGCAACCACCCTGATGTTTATGCCATCATCGAGAAATCCGGGGGCGTTGTCGTGTGGGACGACCTCTGCACCGGCTCCAGGTATTTTGAAGGGCTGACCGGGACGGATGGTGATCCTGTTAAGGCAATCGTAAACAGATATATCGAAAGACTGATATGTCCCGCGAAACATATGTCGAACACGGCCAGGGGGGACAGCCTGGTAGAGATGGTCAGGAAAAATAATGTCCAGGGTGTTATATTCCTTCTGCTGAAATTCTGTGACCCTCACGATTTTGACTACCCATATATAAAGGGATTTCTGGACAGAGAAGATATCCCCAGTATGCTGCTGGAGATCGAAGATCAGCTGCCGTCCGAGGGACAGCTGATGACACGGTTTGAGACTTTCATTCACATGCTGTAAAGGGGGAAATGAAGATATGACGGATGTTGATAAGGAAAAAGACAGCAGAAAGATAAAGTCGGTTGGGAAGATGAAAGAGATCATGACCGCCTACTACATAGATGCCAAAACAGCCGAGCAGACAGGGAAAAAGGTGGCATGGATCACCAGCGGAGGGCCAGTGGAACCGCTTATAGCAATGGACGTAATTCCCGTCTATCCGGAGAACTACGGGGCCATGATCGGGGCCTCGAAGATGGGAGGCGATCTGTGCCAGAAGGCGGAAGAGCTGGGATACAGCGGTGACCTGTGTTCCTATGCGAGGGCCGATATTGTCTGTTCCATGATAGACGGTGGACCCATAGGGGGATTGCCGAAACCCGACATGCTTATATGTTGCAACAATATATGCGGTACAGTGCTCAAGTGGTATGAGATACAGGCGCGGTATTACAACGTTCCCCTCTTTATCTTCGATACGCCCTTCTGCCACACCGAATACGCCGATGAGTCAAGGAGATACGTCCGGAAACAGATCGATGAATACACAAACTTTCTCGAAAATGCGTGCAAAAAGAAGTTTGATCATGACAGGATTAAGGAGGTAGGGCGGCTTTCAGTAGAGGGGCAGGAGTTGTGGCAGGAGGTGCTTGACACAGCCATGAACAGGCCTTCCCCCATGACCTGTTTTGACGCGTTTTTTCATCTGGCCCTTATCGTTACATTGAGGGGAACGCAGATAGCGGTGGATTACTACCAGTCGCTCCTGGAAGAGATGAAACAGCGCGTTGCCGACGGGATCAGCGCGATACCCAATGAAAGATACAGGCTGCTGTGGGACAATCTGCCCATCTGGTACCGTGTAAAGTGGATGTCGGAAAAATTCGCGGCGCATGACGCGTGTCTTGTGGCGGACACTTATACATCCGCGTGGTGTGGCCAGCTCAAATATATGGACGGAGACAACTTTCTTGACTCCATGGCTGAAGCATATACAAGGATATATCTCAACATCGGCGTGGATGAAATGATAAAGATAGTGCTGGAAGTGGTGGACAAATATGACGTGGACGGTTTCGTCATCCACTCCAACAGGAGCTGCAAGCCCTATTCGCTGGGCCAGTACGACATACAGCGGGCGGTTCAGAAAGAGAAGGGCATCCCCTCTGTAATGATAGAGTCTCACATGATAGACGAAAGGAGTTTTTCCGAGAGCCAGTCGGAAACGAGAATAGATGCCTTTATGGAGATGATCAAGCAGAAGGGGTGAAACATGGACGATATACGCTATGGATTGAAGGACAAGGTTGTGGTTGTGACAGGGGGAAGCAGGGGCATAGGCCTTGAAATAGCGAGGAGTCTGCTCGGAGAAGGGGCGAAGGTTGTCATATGCGGCAGAAAGAGTGAAGGACTCGACGCGGCGGCGGGTATCCTCGGTGGAGGCGGTAATCTTATGACCTTCCAGGCCCATATCGCGAAGGAATCTGATGTCAACTCTCTCTTTGACGCGGTCTTGGACAGGTTTTCAAGGCTGGACGTTCTCATAAACAATGTCGGCATGAACATTATGACCCTGTCGGTGGCGGATACCGAACCCGCCCTGTGGCAGAAGATTATGGATACAAACCTGAATGGAACCTTCTTCTGTTCCAGAAAAGCGGCCGCCGTTATGAAGGAGCAGGGTGACGGAGGCAGGATAGTGAATATATCATCCATCGCCGGCAGGAGGGCCTCTCCCGGTATGGGTGTGTACGGCATCGCAAAAGCGGCCGTTGAGATGTTCACCAGGGTACTGGCCTCTGAGCTCGCGCCCTTCAACATCAGGGTAAACGCGGTCGCGCCCGCAATGGTGAGGACAGCCTTCAGCGAACCTTTCTGGTCCAACGAGGATCTTCTCCGGGAAATTGTGAAGACCATACCGCTGGGAAGAATAGCTGAACCGATGGATGTTGTACATCCGACGCTTTTCCTCGCCTCCGAAGCGTCCGGTTACATTACCGGGCAGACTCTTATGGTGGATGGCGGAGCTTCGGTCATATAGAAAAGCCCTGCAAACAAACTGAATGTAAGGAAACGGAATATGATTACCGCCGGGATAGATATCGGTTCCATAACCGCCAAGGCGGCTGTTCTCGAGGATGGCAGGATACTCGGGTCGAAGGTGGCCTTTACAGGTTACAACGCCCGGCAAGCGGGCAAGAACGTATTTGAAGACCTCCTCAGGGAACTGGACATGGACGCGTCATCGATAGAAAAGACAGTGTCCACCGGTTATGGAAGAAACAGCGTAAAGTTTGCCGACAAGGCCATGACGGAGATTATATGCCACGGAGCCGGGGCGTATTACCTGAATCCTGAAGTCAGGTCGATCATAGATGTAGGGGGGCAGGACAGCAAGGTCCTGACGATAGATTCCGACGGCAGGGTAAAGGATTTTGCGATGAATGACAAATGCGCGGCCGGCACGGGCAGATTCCTGGAGGTAATGGCACGGGCTCTGGAATCAGATCTTGACGATTTCGGCGATCTGTCACTGAAATCCGACAAGCCGTCAAAGATAAGCAGCATCTGCACGGTATTCGCCGAATCAGAGGTGATCTCTCTCATATCAAAGGGTAAAAGCAGGGAAGATATAATCGCGGGAATTCACGAATCTGTGGCATCCCGCATTTCTTCCATGGCCAGGAGGGTGGGCGTGAAAGAGCCCGTCATGATGACGGGAGGGGTCGCTAAAAACATAGGGGTGGTACGGGCGCTGGAAAAAGCGCTTGGCGTGTCCATAGAGGTCTCGGAATTTGCCCAGGTCAACGGTGCCGTGGGGGCCGCGATAATGGCGATGAGATTGTAGATATCGTTAAATTACCGTTTGTGCCGTCGCAAGACATAAGCTCACTTTCTATGCTTTACGTAACGGAGGTAGCGTATGCAACTCGTCATTAACACGCCAGGCACTTTCATTACCCAGAAAAATGAGCGCTTCTGTCTGAAGCAAAAGGAAAAATCTTTCGAAATCTCCCCAGTTAAAGTTGAAAGTCTTATCATATCAAACCAGGCCATGATCACCAGCCAGGCCGTTGTTATGGCCCTCGAGCATAATATTGACGTTATCTTTCTGGATTCCTACGGCGATCCAATCGGGCGAGTCTGGTTCTCCAAGATGGGAAGCACTGCCCTTCGGAAACCCCTTTTTCATCTTCAACCATTATGTTGGTTTCTCTTGACATTTCACGGTTTTTTGGTAGGTAGGAGGAGGCTTTAACAAAAAACAAGGGATGTCATACATTAAACAACAAATGATCTTTTCTTCCTAAACACAAAAGGCCCTGAAGATGGCAGATAATCATCAAAACCCCGTATCTCTCAAACAGAGGCGGGGTTTTATTTTATCAATCACCAGACTTGCTCATTCATTCAGAGGGAACCAACGTTAGACTTTCTTAAAGGGCGAATCAATGATCGATGAACTTGAATGGCAGACACGCCGAGACAGGATCAACAAGAAACTGATGGCCGCCAATCCTGCATGGCAGATCATCAAACATCATGAGGGGCTTGATACGTCTTCTCTCCATCATCATGCTGTCGAGGAATACCCCACCGCAACAGGACCCGCAGACTATGCACTTTTCGTAAAAGGAAAGCTACTGGGAATCATTGAAGCCAAGAGAGTCAAGGTAGGCCCTCAGAACGTCCTTGAGCAGGCGAAGCGGTATTCAAAAGGTGCCTTTGATGGTCCGGGAAAGTGGCACGGATACAGGGTGCCCTTTCTTTATGCTACCAACGGTGAAGTGATCTGGCATCTTGATATTCGGAATGAAAAGAACATTTCTCGACAAATATCAATTTTTCACACCGCAGACGCCCTTGAAGAATTCTTTGAAAACGAGAGAGCAAATGGGATTGAATGGCTTGCGAACAACCCGGTTGATATCGAAAGTATTAGACCTTATCAGGAAGAAGCCATCTACGCTATTGAAGACGCCATTATGAAAGGCAAACGGGCCATGCTCGTTGCAATGGCGACGGGCACGGGGAAAACCTTCCTGACCGTATCGCAGATTTATCGTCTCCTCGAATCAAAAGCCGCTCGAAGAATTCTCTTTCTCGTTGATCGTCGCGCCCTTGCCGCACAGGCAGTCCGGGAATTTTCCACCTTTGTGACTCCGCAAAAAAACAAATTCAATCAGGAATACGAAGTTTACAGCCAGCGATTCCGTCGCGAAGATTTTGATGATGACCAGCCGTTTGATCCCAAAGTCTTGCCCAATTCATACCTGACATCGCCGCAGGAAACGCATACTTTTGTGTATGTTTCGACTATCCAGCGAATGACTATCAATTTGTTCGGCTGGGAAAACGCCTTTTCTCAGGATCGAAGTGACCCGGATTATGAAGAAGATGCGGGAAAAGTTGATATACCCATTCACGCGTTTGACGTAATAATCGCCGATGAATGCCATCGCGGATACACGTCAAAAGAGACGGCCATCTGGCGGCAGGTACTCGATCACTTCGATGCAATAAAGATCGGCCTCACGGCGACACCGGCGCTGCATACACTGTCTCTCTTCAAAGAAGTGGTTTATCGTTATACGACAGAGGAGGCCATCCTTGACGGCTGTCTTGTTGACTATGAAGCTGTAAAGATTAAATCAAACGTACGCATGAACGGTGCCTTCCTTGAAGAAGGAGAACATGTCGGTGTTATAGATACGACGACAGGGGTCGAAACATATGACCAACTGGAAGACGAACGTGAATTCGCCACGAATGATATTGAGGTAAAGATTACTGCCCCGGAAAGTAATCGCAAGATTATCAAGGAAATTGCAAAGTATGCCTACAAACACGAAGAAGAAACAGGTCGATTTCCCAAAATCCTGGTCTTCGCAGTCAATGATCTCCCCCATACATCGCATGCCGATCAGATCGTAAAAACATGTCGTGAAGAATTCGGTCAGGGAGACGATTTTGTCCAGAAAATTACGGGCAGCCCAACCGTCGATCGCCCGCTCCAGAAAATCAGAGAGTTCAGAAATCGCCCAAAGCCAAAGATTGTCGTTACCGTTGATATGCTCTCGACCGGTGTTGATATTCCAAGCCTGGAGTATGTCGTCTTCATGCGCCCCGTCAAATCAAGAATCCTCTGGGTCCAGATGCTGGGCAGGGGTACCCGCAAGTGTGACGCGATCAATAAGGAAAAGTTCACTATTTTTGATTGTTTCGATGGGACATTGATTGAGTATTTCAAGAATACAACGGACTTTGAGGTTCAACCGCCTCAAAAGGAACCGATATCCCTCCATCAGGTCATTGAAAATATCTACCAGAACATAGACAGGAATTATTTTGTAAAAGTCCTCGTCAAACGTCTCCACCGGATTGAACGAACGATGAGCGGCAATGCACGGGAAGAATTTGCAAAGTATATTCCCGACGGTGATCTCGGAAAGTTTGCCAAGGAACTGCCGGGAAAGATCAAGAGCGATTTTACAGACACCATGAATCTCCTGCGCAACAAAGACTTTCAGGATCTGCTGGTGAATTACGACCGGGCAAAGCGATCCTTTCTGGTTGGCTATGAAGTAGAAGATGATGTTTCATCAGAGGTGATGATCCGTGTCGGCGGCGATTATCAAAAACCGGAAGATTATCTTGATTCTTTTACACGGTTTGTGAGAGAGAACCCTGAACATATCGAAGCCATAAAGATTTTGCTGAAACGGCCGAAAGACTGGAAAATCGAAGCACTTAAGGAACTTCGCGAAAAGCTTGCACTCAATAAATTCCCGGAAAAAGAGCTCCGAAAAGCTCACCGGCTTGTTTATAACAAGGCCCTGGCAGATATCATTTCAATGGTAAAGCACGCGGCCATTGAAGAAGAACCTATCTATTCCTGTGAAGAAAGGGTCGACCGGGCCATGCAAAAGGTAATGGCCGGGAAAGACTTTACAGAAGAACAGACGAATTGGCTGGGCTATATCAGGGAGCATCTGATTGAAAACCTTACGATTGATCTTGAGGATTTTGATTATGTTCCCGTCTTCGAAAGACACGGCGGCAAAGGCAGGGCCAACAAGGTATTTAATAATGAACTTGAATCACTGATAGCGGAAATCAACTTCGCGATAGCAGCTTAGGAAGGATAAAAAATAGCATGTCCGACATTGTAAACAAACTCTGGGGATTCTGCCACACGCTTCGTCATGACGGGATTGACTACGGCGATTACATAGAACAGCTCACCTATCTGCTCTTTCTCAAAATGGCCGACGAGAAAGGAATCATCATTCCGAACGGCTGTACCTGGGAAGCGATCAAAAAAGAATCCGGTCCCGCGCTGATCGACCTTTATACCGATACACTTCGAAAATTGAGGAAAGAAAAAGGTCTCCTTGGCGATATTTTTGCCCAGTCTGTACCCCGTTTCAATAATCCCGTGAATCTCAAACGGCTCATTACCATGATTGATGAGGACGAATGGTCGGCCATGGATGTGGACGTAAAGGGCGCCGCATTTGAAGGGCTTTTGGAAAAGGCGGCAAGTGAAGGAAAAAAAGGGGCAGGCCAGTACTTTACTCCTCGTGTCCTCATTCAGACTATTGTAAGAGTGATGAACCCCGATCCCCGGGTCAGCCCTGATTTTACGATCTGCGATCCCGCCTGTGGTACCGGAGGCTTTTTGATGTGCGCCTACGAGTGGCTGATGGATATCACTAAAGAGGCTCTTGATCGTGACGTCATCAAGCGAATCAAAACCAAAACCTATTATGGACAGGAGTTGGTCCCACGGCCGAGAAGACTGGCCTTAATGAACCTCTTTCTTCATGGACTGGAAACGTCTATATATCTTGGCGATTCGATTTATGAACCCTACAAGGGTATATTACACAGATGCATCTTAACAAATCCGCCATTCGGGACGAAAGGTGCAAACCAGGCGCCTGATCGGGACGATTTCACTATTGCAACGAGCAACAAACAGCTCAACTTTGTCCAGCATGTTGTGAACATCCTTAAAGACGGTGGTCGTGCCGCTATTGTTCTGCCGGATAATTGCCTCTTTGAAGACAAGGCAGGTGAGGTTTTTGAAATCCTCATGCAGGACTGTAACCTGCATACAGTTTTACGACTACCCCGTGGAACCTTCACACCATACAGCCCCGGTGTAAAAGCAAATGTTATCTTCTTCCAGAAAGGCATTTCCACGGAAAACGTCTGGATCTTCGATGCCCGCTCCAATGTGGCGGGAATAACCAAAAAGGAACGGCCACTGACACCGAAACACTTTGAAGAATTTGAGGCATGCTACGGCAGCGATCCCAACGGACAGAGCAAAAGAAAGGATTCAGGAGAAGAAGGCCGCTTCAGGAAATTTCATATAAGCGAAATCAAGGACAGGAATTATAAGCTGGATATAACATGGCTCAAAGACGAATCCCTTGAAGATGCCAACGACCTGCCGGAACCGCAGGATTTGGCAGCCGAGGCGATAACTGAACTTGAAGCGGTGGTAGATGATTTGAGGGATATTTTGCAATTGATTGAGGTTAATGGAGTAGCTTGAATTGAACGATTTACCAATAAATTGGACATGTGCGAGACTTGGAGAAGTAATTTTTGATTTTCAAGCGGGATTTGCTTGCGGAAAAAAGGATGTCAAAGATGGCCTTGTTCATTTGCGAATGAATAATATCGATGTAAACGGTAAAATAAACACAGATTTGATAAGAAGGGTTCCTGTACATTTGGCAAAAGACCATCATTACTTACAAAAAGGGGATATTCTTTTTTGTTCTACAAACAGTTCAAAGTTGGTCGGGAAATGTACAGTGTTTGAACTTAATGAGAAAGCTGCTTTTAGTAATCACTTAACGCGACTTAGGGTTAATCCAGAAATCATCAACAACAAGCTTCTTCAACTTTATTTATGGAACTTTTGGAAGAAAGGGGGGTTTGAAAGTAGATGCAAACACTGGGTTAATCAATCAACTCTGCCAAAAGCAGAGTTATTACTAACTGAAATTCTTCTTCCTCCCCTCAACGAACAACGCCGCATCGTGACAAAGCTGGAAAAGCTCCTGCAAAAAGTCGATGCCTGCAAGGAACGCCTCGACAAAATCCCCGTCATTCTCAAACGCTTCCGCCAATCCATCCTCGCCGCCGCCTGCTCCGGCCGCCTCACTGCCGATTGGCGGAAAGAGAATGAATGGAACTTTGATGAATGGGCAGAAGTGTTATTGAAAGACGTTGCATCTTCTAGGCTCGGGAAAATGCTTGATAAAGTCAAGAATATTGGTGAACCTACTCGATATTTGAGAAATCTAAACGTTAGATGGTTTTCATTCGAACTTACAGATCTGGCTTTTATTAGGGTTACCCCGGAGGAGAAAAACCAACTCTCAATTAGGAATTAAAAATAAATAACCTTTACACATGGTGATAGTTCTGTTATATTAGCGGCATGCTGAAATTATCTGAGAATGCCAAGGCTATCCAGGAAGAGTTCGATGACATTGC
>JAFDAS010000036.1 GCA_019313695.1 Deltaproteobacteria bacterium | reverse complement strand
CACCTTTAAAGTAAGAACAGGCAACTTCATCAAATTTTTGGATTCCAGGATAGCAAAGGCCGGATTTTTCAGGTCGCAGAAGACAGGCGACTCATTTATAGATCTGAAAAATGACCTTGAATTGCTTGATAATATTAAGATTTCCGGAATAGAAGCAAACATTAAAACACTGAAGCTTACCAAAAATAAAGAGAATCTCATTAATGTATACAGACATAAAATAAGAACAATTGATGTCGAAAGAAAAAAGAAAGAAAAGGAGGCATTGATTGCCAAGAAACTGTTGAAGGACATGAAACAGCCGGGAAGATACGAACCATCTAAGGGTGCGGGTAGAGAAAAAGGAGAAACAAATCTAATTCTCGATACTACCTTTATCAAGGATCTGGTTAAGGAGGATTCTTCCGCGCTTCTTTTAAAAACCGCCCTGCAGGCAGAGATAAGAGCGAAAAACCTGGAAGTTGACAAAGAGTTTCTGGAAGAAGAAATAGCTCTTTTAAGGGAGAAGGAGAAGGAGAAGGAGAAGGAGAATATTGCCTATATACAGACGGGCCTGAAGGATATAGAGGACAAAATTGTTGTCTTGTCAAAAAGGGCAAATGACTTGAATCGGGAATATCTCGGCAGGCTGATAAATAATGCTATACAAGTGGTCAATGACCCCGAAACCAGTTCAGTGAGAGGAAAAATTGCCGGAATAGTCGCGCTGTTTATGTTCGTCTTTCTCGCCTTCTTCATCGAATATATAAGGAATGCATCCAAAATCAGCCAAAAAGAGTGACAGCAAACAGAAAAACCACTTCTACATTTCCCCCTCGTTCCCACGCTCCTGCGTGGGAATACATACCGGCCACACTATTGTTACGTGTTCTTTCTGCTTCAGTTCCATAGTCCCTTAGTCGTGAAATTCGTGCAAAAATGGCAAAAGAATTTAGTAAGCGTTTACCGTTGGCCGCCTTTTCCCATTCAATCCCGACTCGTCGGGATTGGACGTTCGATGTTCATCTTGGTTCCGGCTTGTCCGGGTTGAGTTATGCTGGATTCGTCGGTTCACAACTGCATACAGAATCTTCGATGCCGCCTTCCGAATGTCGTTGATGTTTTTCCGTCCATCTGGTACAGATGAAACTCAACAACACAATAATATGGATTGCTTGATGGCTTTGAATATGAGAACAAAACTGCTCTGTCTGTTTATATTTTTCCTGGCGGGTTGCGCCGTGATAGCGCCGGAGAGGGGGGAGATCACTCCCCTTGTCCCGGTTGATCCGCGCGAGCTGCGCACCCTGGAGGATGACCTTGATCAGCCATCCCTGGAACTCGCGATTTACAGAAGCATGAAGTATTATAACCGGCTGCCCGAGACACGGGAATTCCTGTTCGGAGACCGCGTATGCACGGCGGGAGAATTGAAAGAGTCCCTTCGCGAGTTTCTGAAAATTATCAGAATACCGGGTTCAAACAACGACAGGACGAAGAGGATAAAACAGGCATTTGACATATACAAAAGCGTTGGAAGGCGCGGCGGAAAGGTACTGTTTACCGGATATTATGAACCGATCCTTGCCGGGTCATTCGACAGGACGCCGGAGTATCGCTATCCCATCTACCGGACACCTGACGACCACGTTGTAGTGGACCTTGGAAAGTTCAGGGAAAAATACAGGGGGGAGCGCGTCGTTGCCCGGATTGAGGATGGCAGGGCCGTTCCCTACTACACACGCGGGGATATAGATATAAAAGGGTCTCTTGAGGGGAGGGGGTTTGAGCTCCTCTGGCTTTCCGATCCCGTTGATATTTTTTTCCTGCAGATTCAGGGGTCCGGAGTTGTAAAACTCCCCGGAGGGGGCCTTGTTCAGGTAAGTTATGAACAGAGTAACGGCCATCCCTACCGGAGTGTGGGCAGACTGCTTGTGGAGCAGGGAAAAATGTCCCTGGAGGAGGTGTCTCTCAGGGGCATCAAGAAGTACCTGAGGGCGCATCCCGAAGAGATGCTTGATATATTGAGCTGTAATGAGAGCTATGTGTTTTTCCGTATTGTTGAAGAGGGACCTGTAGGGAGCCTTAATGTGCCCGTGACATCGGGCAGGTCGATAGCCACGGACGCGGGCATGTTTCCCAGGGGCGCGCTTGCTTTTATCAGAGTGAAAAAACCTGTTATAGACAAAGATGGCAACATTGTATCATGGGAGACCTTTTCCAGGTTTGTCCTCAACCAGGATGCCGGGGGGGCGATCAAAGGACCGGGAAGGGTGGATCTGTTCTGCGGAAGGGGAAGGAACGCGGAGATTATGGCCGGACATCTGAAAGAGGAAGGGGATCTGTATTTTCTTGTGAAAAAGAAATGATGGCTGCTCAGGCAGTTTTTATCGATTTCCTGTAGTTTTTTGCTTGCTTGTTGATTTTCTTTGTGTTAGGAATTTGG
Organism: Deltaproteobacteria bacterium; assembly: GCA_019313695.1. GTDB lineage: Bacteria > Desulfobacterota > Syntrophia > Syntrophales > UBA2210 > UBA2210. Next base: position 14,320 of record JAFDAS010000036.1, on the reverse strand, counting down.
CCAATGCTTCCGCTGTTGCACGGCGTGCGGCGGCGGGGGATTTACTGGAGTTGTCAGTGAGTGGAGTCTGGAGACATTGCCGGGGGAAGGATGTTTCAGGCACCGGGTTATAAGTATATAACAATTAAATAATGGAGAGGAGGAGAGGAAATATGACGAAAGCTGAATTGGTAGCAGCTATTGCAGGGGATGCGGGGATAACGAAGGCACAGGGCGCCAAAGCCTTGGATTCGTACATTGCCAATGTAACCGCGGAACTCAAGAAAAGCGGTAAGCTTGGCCTCGTGGGTTTCGGCACACTTTCGGTGGTGAAGAGGAAAGCAAGGACGGGTCGGAATCCCCAGACGGGAGAGACGATCCAGATCAAGGCAAAAAATGTCATTAAGTTCAAAGCGGGTAAAGCCCTTGCTGAAAAGGTTTAATAAAAATTAGAGATCATGCCGGCCCCTGGTCTTGGATCAGGGGCCATTTTTTTATCCATTTTTCCTGCCTTCATGTTTCTCTCCAGATTGCGATACCCTTTGAAATATGTATAAAACACCTGTGAATATCGGTGGTTCGTTGTGCCGGCTTCCGTTGGACATCCTGAATTTGTTAAAGGATGCCGGTGTCTGCGCGGAAGAGATGGGTTTTGAAGCATATGCCGTGGGTGGACTTGTACGCGACCTGTTCCTGCGGCGTGACAATCTTGATGTTGATGTGGCCATAGAGGGGGACGGCATCGCCTTTGCGTCCAGGTTTTCTGTTGATCATGGCGCCCGTCTTCTCACATACGAAAAGTTTGGAACGGCAAATATTGTGTTGCCCGATGGCTTCAAGATTGATGTGGCGACGGCAAGGACTGAGACCTATGAACGGCCTGCCGCGCTTCCCCTTGTACGCCCTGGTTCCATAAAGGACGACATGCTCAGGCGGGACTTTTCCATCAACACACTCGCGGTCGGCCTGAATCCCGACCGGTTTGGGGATTTGCTTGACTTCTTTCATGCGAGGGATGATATAAAAAAAAGATTGGTAAGGGTTCTGCATGACAGGAGTTTTATCGATGATCCCACGAGGATATTCCGGGCTGTCAGATTCGAGAAGAGGTTTGGTTTCAGGATTGATGATACTACGGAAAAGCTTATCAGAGATGCCGTCTCTGCGGGTTTTATCGAAAGACTGTCAGGGCACAGGATTTCTTCGGAGCTGAGAATTATATTAAAGGAAGAGAACCCGTTGCCTCCTGTAAGGCGTCTCGATGAACTTGGCGTGCTTTCCGCTGTTGCCGGAAGAGGGGAGAAACACAAAGAGGTAAAAAAATTGTTGCGCAGGATAAATGAAATAAACCTGATGGTTTGACACGGGACGGTCTTTTTGGTAACTACGCACGCGCGCGGTTCATGGATTCACGGTTTAGCGATTTTTGAAACCTGAAACCTGAAACCCAGAACCTGAAACCTGAAACTTGAAACTTTTTGAGGCAAAACGATGAAAAAACGAATCTTGAGCGGGATGCGTCCTACCGGGAGACTGCATCTGGGCAATCTTCACGGGGCGCTCGCGAACTGGGTCGATATCCAGAATAAGGATGTATATGACTGTTTTTACTTTGTCGCGGACTGGCACGCGCTGACAAGTGACTATAAAAACACGGATCTTATAAAAGCAAACTCCCTGGATATGGTTGTGGACTGGCTGAGCGTGGGACTGGACCCTGCCAGGAGTACCATGTTTATCCAGTCGGAGGTAAAGGAGCATGCCGAACTGTTCCTCATACTTTCCATGATAACGCCACTCTCATGGCTGGAGAGGAATCCGACCTATAAGGAGATGAAGGAGGAATTGTCCGACAGGGATATATCGACGTTCGGCTTTCTTGGATATCCCGTTCTCCAGGCTGCGGACATAATAATGTACAAGGCCTATGGTGTACCCGTCGGGGTGGACCAGCTTCCACATGTGGAACTCACGCGTGAGATAGCCAGGAGGTTCAACTTTCTGTACAAGGAGATATTTCCCGCTCCCGAACCACTGCTGACGGAAGTGCCCAAACTTCTCGGGATTGATGGAAGGAAGATGAGCAAATCATACAATAATTCCATCTACCTTCGCGACAGGGGAGATGTGTTGAAAGAGAAGGTCTCCTCCATGTTTACCGATCCGCAGAGGATGAGAAAAAAAGATCCGGGAAGACCGGAAGTCTGCAATGCCTTCGCGTTTCACCAGATATATTCGCCCTCTTCAGAGGTGGACGAGATATCGGATGGGTGCAAAAGGGCCGGTATCGGGTGTGTTGAATGCAAGAAGCGCCTCGCGCAGAGGATAGTGGAAGGAATGGCGCCCATACACGAACGGCAGGACTATTATCTGAGCCACTTGGAGGATGTGAAGGATATAATAGACGATGGCGTCCGCAGGGCCTCGAAAATAGCGCGTCTCACCATGGAACAGGTAAGGGAAGCCGTGAAGATATGACGGCCATGGCTTATGAAATCAAGCTGGATATATTTGAAGGTCCTCTGGATCTGCTGCTCTATCTGATCAAAAAGAACGAAGTCGATATATATGATATTCCTATTGCCCTCATAACCAGGCAGTACATTGAATATATCGACGCGATGAAATCTCTCAATCTTGACCTTGCCGGGGAATATCTGGTGTTAGCCGCCACGTTGACACACATCAAATCGAGAATGCTTCTGCCCGTCAGCGAAGAAGATGAGGAAGAAGAGGAGGATCCGCGCGAAGAGCTCGTCAGGCAACTTCTGGAGTATGAGGCGTTCAAGGAAGCGGCGCTGGGTCTGGACAGAATGAACATCCTTGGCCGGGATGTATTTGGCAGGGATCATGCCGGGGAGGAGTTTGAAGAAGATGAACAGCCCATCAGGGAGATCGGGATATTTGAGCTTGTCGAGGCCTTCCGGAGAATAAGTCTCGATGCCGGTCAGAAGGATTTGATGGAGATAGATATCGAAAAGATATCACTTTCCGACAGGATAAATGATATAGTGGATGAACTGGAAAAAAGGGGTGAGCGTACCTTTACCGATCTCCTGGGAGAGTCGGGCAACCGCAGGAGGTTGATATATACCTTTCTGGCCATTCTGGAGCTTATGAAACTTAGAATAATCAAAGCATATCAGGCGGTTCCGTACGGGACCATAAGGATATGTCTTGCGGGGGAGTAGATGGATAATCTGAAGGCTGTAATTGAGTCTCTTATCTTTATTTCTGATACACCCATAACGAAGGCCGGAATAAAGGGAATCCTGGAGGATATAAAGGAGAAGGAGATCTCTTCCGCAATTAATAATCTCATAAGAGAATATGAAGAAAGAGATGGAGGCATATCCCTGAGAGAGATCGCCGGTGGGTATCAGTTCCGGACCGGCGAGGCCATGGCCCCGTGGGTGCAGAAGCTGAGGGGAGAAAAACCGGTGACCTTGAGCCCGGCCGCTATGGAGACACTTGCCGTTGTTGCCTACAGGCAGCCAGTTATGAAATCCGAGATAGAAAAGGTGAGGGGTGTGGATGTAAGCGGCAGTCTGAGGGGATTGCTGGAAAAAAATCTTGTAAGAATGATGGGAAGAAAGAATGTGCCGGGCAGACCCATCATATACGGAACTACCAGGAAATTTCTTGAGACGTTCGGCCTTAATACCCTTTCAGATCTGCCCACGCTCAGGGAATTCAAAGAGCTGGAAGGGTGATTCCTGTGGAACAGCGCCTTCAAAAGATAATAGCCGGGTGCGGCATAGCGTCCCGGCGCGCGGCGGAACAGATGATGCGGGATGGCCGTGTCAGCGTGAATGGCAGGATAATAACACAGCCTGGCGTGAAGGCTGATGACGCGCGTGATGAGATACGTGTTGACGGAGGGCTTATATCCAGGGACGCGGTAAGCAGGGTATATCTGATATTGAATAAACCGAAGGGATATGTTGTCACCCTGAAAGACCCGCAGAACAGGCCGATCGTCACCGATTTGTTAAGGGATGTTCCTGAGAGGTTGTTTCCTGTTGGAAGGCTTGATTACGATTCGGAAGGGTTGCTCTTGATGACTAATGACGGAGAGTTTTCATACAGGGTGCAGCATCCGGCATTCAAGACCCCAAAGACTTATATGGTGAAAGTCAGAGGTAGCATTACGCGGGGTGATCTTGAGGCCATCCGGAAGGGCGCCATGCTGGAGGACGGCAGTTTTAAGCCGATCTGGGCGGCTGTAGAGAAGAGCAACAAAAAAAGCTGCTGGATAGAGTTGACAATATTGGAGGGAAGAAACAGAATAATAAGAAGATTCTTCGATTCGATAGGTCATCCTGTAGCGAGGCTGATAAGAACATCTATTGGCGATCTCGGGCTCGGAGAGCTTGAAACCGGAGAATACAGGTATATGCAAAAAAAAGAAGTAAAGAGCCTGCTTGATCTTTCAGGATTGCGGAAAAAAAGATCTATCTAAAAAACAATGAAAATTATGAAAATTATCTTGACTTTAATAATAAAATAAATAATATCTGAAAGAAATTCTCTGCCGAAGGTGTAGAGAGGGGTTTAAGCTTATTTTGACAAGTTGATAGGGGGTCTTATGAATAAATCGGAATTAATAGATGCCTTGAGCAAAAAAGAGGGCCTTACGGAAAAACAGGCCGCGGATGTCGTCAATCTGATCTTTAAGGGATTTGACAATCAGCTCAAGAGTGGGGGCAGAATAGAGATCAGGGGATTCGGGAGTTTTGTTGTAAGGAACTACGATTCGTACACGGGAAGAAATCCCAAGACAGGGGAAACCATACAGGTGGATTCCAAGAAGCTTCCCTTTTTCAAGGTAGGTAAAGAGCTCAAGGAAAGAGTGAATTCCGGGAAATAAATAGAGCGATATCTTTATCTTTCGTAAAAAAATCCGGGAAATCAAGCCACAGGCTTATATTCCAGTCAAGAGGGGGGGTAATGCCCCTCTCTTTGATTTTGAGAGCCGAAGGTTTTTATCTTTATCAGAAGGTGTCGGTATCTGCATTTCTCCAGCTTTTTCCCTCCAGCATTAATTCTTGCTAACGCACGCGGGTATCTTTTATGTCTACAGGAAAATTCCATATCCATACCTTTGGCTGCCAGATGAATGCTCATGACTCGGAGCAGATGGCGCAGATTCTCAGTGAGGCGGGATATGTAGAGACGGACGAGGTCGGCAGGGCGGATATTATCATTATCAACACCTGCAGCGTAAGGGAAAAGGCGGCCCAGAAGGTATACAGTCATCTGGGGAGGTTAAAAAAGTTAAAGCAAAAAAGACCCGGTCTCGTCATGGGGGTGGCGGGGTGTCTTGCCCAGGAACATGGAACCGGATTCTTCAGGAGAGCACCATATCTTGATTTTGTCCTTGGCACGCATAATATACAGCACCTTCCCGGAATGATAGAGGAGATTAGAAACACCGGATCGCGGATCGCGGATACCTCTTTTCACAGATCGGTCATGTCTCTGGGTATCCGAACCCTCCCTCCTGGCGGAGGTGTTAGCGCCTATGTAACCATTATGCAGGGATGTAACAATTTCTGTTCTTACTGCATTGTGCCTTATGTAAGGGGGAGAGAGGAAAGCAGGGCCGGCGCGGACATAGTTGACGAAATCAGATTTCTTGCGGATAATGGTATCCGGGAGGTGACACTCCTGGGGCAGAATGTCAATTCATACGGCAGGACACTTTACGGAGACGCTGATTTTCCAACATTATTGGGAATGGTCAATGAAATAGAGGGAATAGACAGAATCCGTTTCACCACGTCTCACCCGAAAGACCTCTCGGAGGATCTTGCCTGTTGCTTCGCCGATCTTGACAAATTGTGTGAACACATTCATCTGCCGGTGCAGTCCGGTTCTGATTATGTGTTGAGGGGAATGAAAAGAGGATACACTGCGGGAGAATATCTGGAAAAGGTTGGCATGTTGAGGGATGCGTGTCCTGATATAGCCATAACTTCGGATATCATCGTCGGGTTCCCGGGAGAAAGAGACGAAGACTTTCAAAAAACTATTGACCTTATGAGAGAAGTAAGATTTGATAATACTTTTTCTTTCAAGTATTGTGACAGGCGGGGCACAGCTTCGGAAAAATATGACGGAAAGATTGAAGAAAAGGTCAGTGGTGAGAGATTATGTGCCCTCCAGTCGCTTCAGGAAAGGCACAGCCTGGAGAAAAACAGATATCTTGATGGAAGGGTGGAGGATGTGCTTATAGAGGGCCTCAGCAAAAATAATGACGCTGACATCACAGGCAGGACGAGGGGCAATAAGATCGTTAATCTCGCAGGTGACGCTGATATGGTCGGAAGGACTGTGCGTGTAAGGATTGTACAGGCCTATACGCATTCCTTGAGGGGAGAGATGCTGGAAGGGGGTAGAAATGTTTGTTGAGGTAAAGGTGTTCGGACTTGCCATGGATCCTATGACAGGTACTCCCATAGTGATACTGAAAGATCTTCAGGGGAAGAAAGCCGTTCCCATATGGATAGGCCTGTTCGAGGCAAGCGCTATAGCCACACAGATGGAGGGGATAGACCTGGCGAGGCCGATGACGCATGACCTCATGAACGGGATATTAAAGACCCTGGATGTGAAGGTTTTAAAGATTACCATCAACGATTTGAAAAACAATACTTTCTTTGCCACCATACATATTCTGAAGGATGATGTCCCCATTGTGGTTGACGCACGGCCAAGCGACGCTATTGCCCTCGCCTTGAGAGCCGGCGCGCCCATCTTTGTGGATGAAAAAATTATTGAAGGGTCAGCAAATATCGATTTTGGCAAAAAAACGGCGGACCTGAATAAATGCACAAAGGAAGAATTAGAGGAATTCCTGGAGAATCTTTCTTCAGAGGACTTTGGAAAGTATAAGATGTAGCTCCGGCTCGTCGGAGGTAAGGGGTTGAAGGGTGTGCCCGGATGGAGAATGCCGTCAGAGATTTCGGTATCCACATTGAGATTGAGAAAAACCTGTCGTATCACACAAGGAGGAACTATCTGTCCGATCTGAGACAGTTCAGGGAATTCCTCCTGGAAAACGGTGTGGACAGACCGTCCGACGTTGATCAGATGGTAATAAGGGCGTTTCTTGCGTCTCTCTATCGCGGGAAGATAAAAAAGGTTACTGTATCGAGAAAGGTGGCAAGCCTCAGGGCGTTCTTTAAATTTCTTCTTCGAGAAGGAAAGGTCAGATATAATCCCGCTCAGATGGTCCAGGCGCCGAAGGCGGATAAATATCTTCCCTCCTTTTTGAGCATAGACGAAGTGTTCTCTCTTTTAGGAGTAAAGTTCGGATCTGGTGTATCCGGGCTGCGGGACCGGGCCATAATAGAGTTCCTGTATTCAGCCGGTGTGCGCGTCGGCGAACTTACCGGCTTGAATGTGGGCGACGTCGATTTTTCGAATAGTCTGGTGAAGGTCAGAGGAAAAGGCAGGAAGGAGAGAATAGTCCCTGTTGGTGGTCCCGCATTGTCAGCCCTGAAGGATTATATCGGCAGCAGACCCGGGACAGAAGGAGATAAAGCCGAAAGTTATACCGGATCACCTCTTTTTCTGAACAGGTCCGGTTCAAGATTGACCACGAGGAGTATAAGGAGAATTATAGACAAGTATATAACCTTGAGTGGTGTCGACAAGAAAATAAGCCCTCACGCGCTCAGACATACATTTGCGACCCACCTCATGGATGCGGGCGCCGATCTGAGAGTTATACAGGAACTGCTGGGTCATGAAAGTCTTTCCACCACACAGAAGTATACGTCCGTCAGCGTGACAAAATTGATGGAGGTGTATGACAGGAGCCATCCGAGGGCCGGAGGAGAACAAAGATCATGAACAAGATGAGAGGAACAACCATAGTGGCAGTAAGGCACAAGGGAAAAGTGGCCATCGCGGGTGACGGCCAGGTGACCCTTGATACGATAGCCCTGAAACACAATGCCAGAAAGGTTCGGAGGCTGTATCATGACAAGGTGATCGTGGGTTTCGCGGGTGCGACGGCGGACGCGTTTACCCTCTTCGACAGATTCGACCAGAAACTGGAACAGTATGGCGGCAATCTTCTGAGGGCCGCGGTTGAACTGACCAAGGACTGGAGAACGGACCGGGTCTTGAGACATCTCGAGGCCCTGATGATAGCAGTCAGTGACGTGGATTTTCTTATAATATCAGGTAATGGAGATGTGATAGAATCGGATGATGAGGTCCTGGCAATAGGTTCCGGCGGCCCATATGCCCAGGCGGCGGCGAGGGCGCTTATAAAACACTCTACACTGGACGCGAGAGAGATTGTCGAAGAGGCCATGCGCATAGCTGCCGAAATATGTATATTCACGAACGACAGGGTAAAAATAGAGGAACTGGATGTGGTTGAGGAAATTTAGAACAGGCCTACAGCCTAACTAAGTTGAATAGTTCCAGAAAATTAAATACTTAAGGAGCAAATAAAAATTCATGTCATCAACGAATTTGACACCGAGAGAGACTGTGTCCCAGCTGGACAAGTATATTATAGGGCAGCATGACGCCAAGAGGGCGGTCGCCGTGGCACTCCGGAACAGGTGGAGGCGCCAGAATGTACCGGAAGAACTCAGGGAAGAGATAGCACCCAAAAATATCATAATGATAGGCCCTACAGGAGTAGGGAAGACGGAGATTGCCCGCAGGCTTGCCAAGCTTGATAAGTCTCCCTTTCTGAAGATAGAGGCATCCAAATTTACAGAGGTGGGGTATGTAGGCAGGGATGTTGAATCAATGGTCAGGGATCTTGTGGAACTGGCAGTAAACATGGTCAGGTCAGAGGAGCAGGAGAGCGTGAAAACCAGGGCAATGGAGATTGCCGAGGAGAGAATTCTTGATATCCTTCTTCCCCTTAAGCACAGAGAAAAAGAGCATACAGAGGCACAGGAGGGTACCCCTCCGGATATGCCTGTGCCTGAGAATGGTGTGTTGGTCCAGGAGGATACTCGTCACAATGAAACGCGCGAGAAGCTGCGTCGTCTGCTCCGCGATGGAAAACTGGACGAACGAACCGTGGAGATTGAAGTTGCGGACAGCCCCACCGGCCCCATGATAGAGATTTTTTCCACCTCCGGGGTTGAGGATATGGGAATGAATATCAAAGAGATGTTCGGAAACATATTCCCGCAGAAGAAGAAAAAACGAAAGGTCAAGGTTTCTGATGCTGTAAATATGCTGGCCGATGAAGAAGCCCAGAGACTCGTCGATATGGAAAAGGTTACCAGGACGGCCGTGGAAAAGGTCGAGCAATCGGGAATCATATTCCTCGACGAGATAGACAAGATCGTGGGCGGTGACCCTTCTCATGGACCGGATGTATCCAGGGAGGGTGTGCAGAGAGACCTCCTTCCGATTGTGGAGGGATCCAATGTGAATACCAAGTATGGCATGGTAAAGACGGATCACATACTCTTTATCGCCGCCGGCGCGTTCAGTGTCTCTAAACCATCCGATCTTATCCCCGAGATGCAGGGGAGGTTCCCCATAAGGGTGGAACTTGATTCCCTTGAAAAGGAAGATTTTATAAGAATTCTGACGGAACCTCACAATGCCCTGGTGAAACAGTACACGGAGATGATGGCCACTGAAGGTGTAGACCTTATATTCCAGGATGACGCCGTAGAGGAGATCGCGGAGGTGGCGGCGCTTGTGAATGGGAAGATGGAAAATATAGGGGCCAGAAGACTTTACACGGTCATGGAGATACTCCTGGAGGAGATATCTTTTGACGCACCGGATATTGCGGTTGCGAAGAAAAAAATAAATATTGATGCCGATTATGTCAGGGATAAGCTGAAGGATGTAGTCGAAGATGAAGATCTCAGCAGATATATCTTGTAGGAGACTTTAAAGCATGCAATCGGACAATCTGAAAAAACCCATGGAAAAAGCGGATATACTCCTGGAGGTTCTGCCTTACATAAGGCGGTTTTATGGCAAGGTCATAGTTATAAAATATGGCGGCCATGCCATGGTGGACGATAGTCTGAAAGAGATGTTTGCCATGAACGTTGTCATGATGAAATATATCGGGATCAACCCGGTGATAGTGCATGGCGGAGGTCCTCAGATCGGCGCTTTTCTCAAGAAACTGGGTAAGGATTCGAAATTCGTCCGGGGGATGAGGGTGACGGACGAAGAGACTATGGATATAGTCGAGATGGTCCTTACTGGTAAGGTAAACAAGGAGATAGTGGGGTTGATCAACAACCATGGCGGCAGGGCTGTCGGGTTGAGCGGCAAGGATGGTAATATCATAGAGGCGGAAAAATATATCCTGAGCTCCGAAAAAGCGAAGGATACGCCACCGGAGATAATAGACATAGGAATGGTGGGCAGGGTCAAAAAGGTTAACTCAGGCCTCATCGAATCGCTGATAGGGGAAGGTTTTATTCCTGTTATAGCCCCAACCGGCGCCGGAGATGGGGGTGAGACGTATAATATCAACGCGGATATAGTCGCGGGTGAGGTGGCGGCTGCCCTCGGGGCCGAGAAACTTGTCCTCCTGACCGATGTGGAGGGGATCCTGGACAAAAAAGGGCGGTTGATAAACTCTGTCAACAACATTGATGCCGATGAGCTGATTGAAGATGGCACTATAAGCGGAGGCATGTATCCCAAGGTGAAATGTTGCATAAAGGCCCTCAGGAATGGTGTGGGAAAAACTCACATAATTGATGGACGTCTGGATCACGCGATCCTCCTGGAGATATTCACGGACAGCGGTATCGGCACGGAAGTGGTGAAGGGTTGAAGACAGGAGACAGGAGACAGGAGACAGGAGACAGGAGACAGGAGACAGGAGAAGTAACCCGTAACTCGCAACCCGTAACTCGCAACCCGAAGAATCGAGGCAATATGACAACAAAAGAGCTTATCTCTAATTCGAACAGATACATCATGAACACCTATTCGCGCCTGCCGGTTGTTCTGGTAAGGGGCGAAGGGGTGCATGTATGGGACTCTGACGGGAAGGAATATCTCGATTTCCTGGCGGGTATCGCCGTGTGCGGTCTTGGCCATTCCAACCCCCTGATATCCGGTGCAATCAGTAAACAGGCCGAAACACTGATGCATGTGTCCAATATATACCACATTGAACCGCAGATCAGGCTGGCTCGCCTTATGGTGGAAAATTCCTTCGCGGACAAGGTATTTTTCTGTAACAGCGGGGCGGAAGCGAACGAGGCGGCCATCAAACTGGCACGAAAATATGCCCATGAAAATATGGACAAGGGCAGATATCGTATAGTAAGCATGAAGAATTCTTTCCACGGACGAACCCTTGCCACCGTTACGGCAACGGGTCAGGAACGGTTTCAGAAGGGTTTCGATCCCCTGCCGGCCGGTTTTGGGTATGTTCCCTTCGACGACCTTCCCTCGCTTGAACAGGCCGTTACGGAAGATGTCTGCGCTGTTATGGTGGAAGCCATACAGGGTGAAGGAGGGATCAGGGTTCCGGCGGACGGATATCTTGAAGGTGTAAGAAAGATATGTGATGACAGGGGAATACTTCTGATACTGGATGAAGTCCAGACAGGCATGGGGCGCACGGGTGACCTGTTCGCGTATGAGGCAAGTGGCGTGAGACCTGATATAATGACTCTGGCCAAGGCCCTTGGCAATGGTTTCCCCGTTGGGGCGATGCTGGCGACCGACAGGGTGGCGGCATCCTTTACGCCGGGAACCCATGCGTCCACTTTCGGGGGGAACCCGCTCGCCATGGCAGCCGGGATCTCTGTGATGGATGCCCTGCTGAATGGAGGGGTGCTGGATAACTGCAGGGAGATGGGGGACTATTTCCGCAGGAAACTCAATGAATTGAAGGCGGAGCATGCCTTTATCAGGGAAGTCAGGGGAAGGGGCCTTATGCTTGGTGTGGAACTTTCCATGGAGGGCGTGGATATAGTAAATGGGTGCATGGACAGGGGGTTGCTCTTGAACTGCACCTGCGGCAATGTGCTGAGGTTTGTTCCTCCCCTGATTGTTACGAAAGTGGATATAGACCATGCGGTTGATATCCTTGATGAGGTGATGAGAAACCTGTGAAGAAAGATATGTTGACAATCCACGATCTTGATGCCGGCGGATTTGATGAAATATTCAGCAGGGCAAAGAGGTTGAAAGATCTGCTGTACAGAGGTGTGGCGCATGATTCCCTGAAGGGTAAAACCCTGGGCATGCTGTTTGACAAGTCGTCCACAAGGACAAGGTTGTCCTTTGAAGCGGGTATCCATCAGCTTGGCGGGATGGGCATATTTCTGAGCCGGCGTGATGTACAGCTTGGAAGGGGAGAGACTGTCGCCGATACGGCAAAGGTAATGTCCAGATACATAGACGGTATCATGATAAGGACGTTTGAACAGGATCTGATCGAAGAATTTGCGAAATATGCCACGATACCCGTTATCAACGGATTGACGGACCTGCTGCACCCATGCCAGGTGTTGAGCGACATTTTCACCATAATAGAGAAAAAGGGTGGATATGAAGGACTGAAGATAGCCTATATCGGCGACGGAAATAACATGACCAATTCCTGGATAAATGCCGCGGCCAGACTTCCCTTCCATCTGGACATTGCCTGTCCTGAAGGGTATGATCCTGACGAGTTTATATTGGAGAGGGGAATCCGGGAGTCGAAGGAGGGGATAGAGCTTTTGCGGATTCCTGCCGATGCGGCCTCCGGCGCCGACGTTATATATACGGATGTATGGGCCAGCATGGGTCAGGAAGATGAGCAGGAAGAGAGAGTGATGGCATTCCGGGATTATCAGGTAGATGAAAAACTGGTCGATTGCGCGAAGAAAGATGCCATTATTATGCACTGCCTGCCCGCGCACCGCGGGGAAGAGATAGCAGCAAGTGTGATAGACGGGCCGCAGTCTGTGGTTATAGATCAGGCGGAAAACCGTCTGCACGTGCAGAAGGCGATTATGGAGATACTTATGTCTGGAGGAGAAAAGTGAGTGGTAAAGTAAAGAAAGTGGTCCTGGCATATTCCGGAGGGCTTGATTCTTCCGTGATTGTAAGGTGGCTGATTGAGACGTACGAGTGTGAAGTTATTACACTTACCGGAGACGTTGGGCAGAAGCAGGAGCTTGAAGGTCTGGAGGAAAAGGCCCTTGCCACGGGGGCAGTCAAGGCGTATGTTGAAGACCTGAAAGAGGAATTCGTGAGAGACTTTGTCTTTCCCGCCCTGAGGGCAAACGCGATATATGAGGGGACATATCTTCTCGGCACCTCTCTCGCGCGGCCGATAGTGGCCAGGAGGCAGATTGAAATCGCGCATAAAGAGGGCGCGGATGCCGTCTGTCATGGCGCTACCGGTAAGGGCAACGACCAGGTGAGATTTGAGATGACCTACATGGCCCTTGATCCGGACATAAAGATCATATCGGCCTGGAGGGATGAAAACTGGAGCTTAAATTCAAGGGAATCCATGATAGATTACGCGGAGAGACACAACATTCCCATAAAATCGACAAAGAAAAGTCCCTACAGTGAAGACAGAAATCTTTTGCATATCTCTCACGAAGGAGGGACCCTTGAAGACCTGTGGGCGGAGCCGCCTGAAGACCTGTTCGCGATGAGTGTGTCTCCTGAGAATGCTCCCGATCGTGTGACATATGTGGAGATTGCCTTTGAAAAGGGGAATCCGGTGGCTGTTGACGGTGAAGAAATGAGCCCCGCGCGGCTCCTGGATCACATGAACACGCTTGCGGGAGAAAACGGTATCGGCAGGGTGGATATGGTGGAAAACCGGTTTGTGGGCATGAAATCAAGGGGAATCTATGAAACGCCGGGCGGCACCGCGCTATGGTCCGCTCACCGGGCGATGGAAACCATCACCATGGACAGAGAGGTCATGCTTATAAGAGATTCCATCGTGCCTAAGTACGCGCAGATCATATACAATGGTTTCTGGTACTCTCCTGAAAGAGAGATGCTCCAGAAGATGGTGGATGAGTCGCAGAAGGATGTTACCGGGACAGTCCGCCTTAAGCTATACAAGGGGAACTGTACGCCGGTGGGTGTCAAGGCGCCTGTGTCACTCTACAGTGAGGATCTGGCCACCTTTGAAAAGGATGAGGTCTATAATCAGAAGGACGCCACAGGTTTTATCAGACTGAACGCGCTTCGGCTGAAGATGCAGGCATTATTGAAGAAATAGGGGTCGAGGATTCAGGGGTTCAAGGGGTCGAGTGAAAGACTGAAAAACTACAAAGAAGGGGTCAAGGATTCAAGGTTTCGAGGGGTCGAGTGAAAAAAAAGAAGACAACCCTTGAATCCTTGA
>JAFDAS010000181.1 GCA_019313695.1 Deltaproteobacteria bacterium | reverse complement strand
GGTTTTAGGAGGTGTCATATGGAAACATACGCTGGAATCGATTTACATTCAAGTAATAATTACATCGGCATTATTAATGAGCAGTGTAGAATGCCACAATAAATGAGCTGAAAGCACAGGTAAATTTTCAGATTACCTTGACAAATAGAGAAAGATTATCGGATTGAATGAGCCTCTTTTCAGAGGCTTTTTTATTATTAGAAAAGGGCGGCTGAGTTTTGACGGAACCTACCGCCCTTTCACAAAAAGAGGATCAATGAATGGTCCTCAAAAACCGATACAATTGATAATCTTTTTTGCCGCCAAACTCAAGGATATTTTTATAAAAGGCCGTGATTATCCATGGCCCAGGCCTGACAGGTGTCCGCGCTGCAAAGCCCATAAATTGTGGGGGCATGGTTTTGTTACTGCTCTGTTTGATGGTTACAATCAGCCTTTATTCCTGAAGCGTTACCGGTGCCCGGTATGCAAATGTGTAATAAGACTCAGGCCTCGCGGCTATTTTAAGCGTTTTCAAGCCACTGTTGAGACTATCCGTTCAAGTATATCCCACAGACTAAAGACAGGGAGATGGCCGCCCGGTACTACCCATACCCGACAGGGTCATTGGCTAAGGGCTTTGCGTAGGAAGGCAGCCGCTTTTCTAAATAATACCTGGAATCAGGGGCTGTTGAAAGCCTTTGATTATCTTATCGAGCAGGGCCATATCCCGGTGAACCGTTCAATTTAATCTGCAACCATTTCCGTTTTTTATACAACCTACCGAAGAGTGTCATTTTTAAAGCCTCCTTTCTGTCGTACAGGGGTAAAAAACATGAAAGGAGGACTTTTTATGACAGAAGATGAAAAAATGGAGGTTGCGGTATTTCGCTTTTCGGTAATCAGTGACTTCATTAACGTAACCCAGATGACCCGTTCCGAAAGGAGGCGGCTTATGCAGGATAAGTGCGCCCGCAAATGGCGAATCCCCTTTTCTGAAAAAACCAGGATCAGCAAGGGTACTATCAGACGCTGGATTCGTCTTTACACGGACAGACATGGTGACTTGAAAGCACTGTATCCGCAAGACAGATCCGATCATGACCAAAGTCGGGCCATGGATGAAGATACCTGTGGCGCTTTGATCGAGTTAAAAATGCAAAAGCCGGATGCCACTGTGCCCCAGCTTATCAAACAGATGAACCGGCTTAAACTACCCACCCCGGGCATCGTGCTGAACAAATCCACGGTTTATCGTTTTTTGCATCAGCAGAACTTGATGGATTTAACTGAGAATAAACCGGTTGACCGACGCAAATTCGAGGCCGAGCTGCCAAACGATCTGTGGCAAAGTGACGTAATGCATGGCCCTAAGATTGAAGTCGATGGTAAAATGAGAAAAACTTATCTGATTGCCATTATCGATGATCACAGCCGGCTTATAGTCTATGCTCACTTTTACCTGTCAGAAAATCTGGCTTGCTATCTGGATGCATTTGAAGATGCACTGGCAAGACGCGGACTGCCCCGAAAACTCTATGTGGACAATGGAGCTGCCTTTCGCAGCAAACATCTCGAATACATCACTGCTTCATTGGCAATTACCTTGATCCATGCCAAGCCATACACACCTCAGGGAAAGGGCAAAATCGAACGGTGGTTTAAAACCGTAAGGACCTGTTTTCTTGGTAATTGCACAACCGGTACTTTGACTGAACTTAATGCAACCTTTGATTGCTGGCTCAATGAAGATTACCATCAGAAAAAACATAGTTCCACCGGTCAAACCCCATTTGAAAGATTTACCAGTAAGATGCATTGTCTCAGAAGCTCACCCGCCAACCTGAAAGACTATTTTCGCAAAGTAGCTCGCAGAACAGTAGCCAGGGATCGAACCATCACCTTAAACGGCAGATTATATGAAGGTCCTGTAGCGCTGATCGGCAAACGCGTCGAGTTGCTTTATCACGAAACAGAACCTGAAAAAGTGGAAGTCAAATATCAGAACAAAAGCTTTGGGATGATCCTGCTGGTCAATCTTACTGTCAACTGCCGGGTCAAAAGGGATAAAAACAACAATCCCCAGATCCATATTAACAACCATACAACCAGCTATCAGGGCGGCAAACTCTGGTCTTCAAAAAGGAGTAATCAAGATGAATAATAATTACCGTTCTTTCTTTGGATTCAATAAAGAACCGTTTTGCACGGATATCAAGCCGACGGAAATTTTAAAAACAACGGCTCTTATCGATGTCAAAGACCGATTTGATTATGTTATCCGTCTGGGGGCCATCGGGTTGGTCACAGGCGAAGTCGGCAGCGGGAAGTCAACAGCCTTAAGGTATGCCTTGGAAAAGCTGCATCCATCAGAGTATCGCAGCCTCTATATTACCGCCTCTTCAGGCTCGATTATGGAATTTTACAGACAGTTCGTGGATACTCTGGATATTAATCTTTCAAGCAATTCCAAAGTCATTATGGTTAAGATGATTAGAAAAGAAATAACCGCCCTGACTCTGGAGAAAAAAATGAAGGTCGTTCTGATTGTAGATGAGGCCTCATTAATGCGCCTGGAAGTCTTTGCAGAACTGCATACCATCTGCCAGTTTGAAAAAGACTCCAAACCATGGCTACCTGTTATCCTGGCAGGACAAAACAGCCTCATCGACAAACTGACCTATCGATCTTCGCAACCTTTGGCTTCCAGAATAGTAGCCAAAAGCCATCTTGAAGGTGTTGATCTGAAAGGCATGGAAAAGTACCTGCTACATCATCTGGCCATTTCTGGTGTTGATCAGATGCTTTTTGAGCAAACAGCGGTAACCGCCATCCATCAGGGATCCGGCGGACTTTTTAGAAAAGCAAACCACCTTGCAAGAGGTGCCCTTATTGCAGCAACGGCAGATAAGTCCGGTGTTGTAAATGCCGAGCATGTCCGGCTGGCTGCTACGGAAGTCTTTTAGACAAAAGGAGTAGAAAATAGCCTAAAAACTTGAGAGGAGCAAAATATGAACCCTTTAGAAGAAGAGTTGGTATATGAACAAAAAATAGATGAGATTACAGTACAATTGGAAGAATTGATTCTGGATGCAATGATCGCTGCTTTACAGAAAATCGGAAAAAGAAATCTTGAATTTATCGAAGCATCAATTCGATCCCAGACTGATCAGATGAACTTCTAAACACAAACCGGAACCGGCCTAATCGGTTCCGGTTAAAATAATTTGAAAAATTTTCATGTGGTTCAAAATAATCAGAAATTAGCGGTTTATTTAATCTGGAAATCAACACTCCGATTTGCACACAAAT
>JAFDAS010000035.1 GCA_019313695.1 Deltaproteobacteria bacterium | reverse complement strand
CTCCTTGTGGTTTATTTCTGGGCGAGTTCATCTCGACCCGGCAGTTTACATGTAAACATTGTGAACCGCTTGGAGGTTTCCTTCAATCTTTTTTACTTATGCATTCAAACATGACCCGAGAATCGGGATCGTGTCCCCGGATGAGCTCAACTACGCCTGAAGAATCCTGTTACCCTCTCCGGCAGAAGATCGGACCAGCGATGACACAGAAACCAGGATATTCTGTTAATCATCCGTCTCGGAAACAGACGGGGCACAAACTGGTGCATAAGCTTGTTCTGCCAGCCCGCCGCGTAAAGCATTCTGCCCCTCTTGAAGGCGCGATATCCCGCTTCCGTCACCGTATCAACATCTTTGCAGGAAATAGAGAATGGAATAAAATCATCGGGTATGCAGGCATCTTTCAGAAGCCCCGTTTTTGTAAAAGGCGGATTCAGGGTCGAAATTACAATCCTGCTCCTTCGCGGCAGTTCATAACGTATCGCTTCGCTCAGGTTTTGGGCAAATGCTTTTGTCGCCGCGTAGAGCGCCATATTTGCAAGGGGTTGAAAGGCCGCCACAGAAGATACATTGAGGATGGCTCCCTCGTCATTCTCGATCATGGCAGGTAAAAAGAGATGGGTCAGCTTTGCATAGGCCATGCAGTTGAGTAGTACCATCTTTTCCAGACGATCATTAAAGGGCATATCCGCAAAAGCCCCCCACCAGCAGATTCCCGCATTGTTTACCAGGCAATATACATTCCCTACCGCATCCACAACCTCCCTGTGAAGATTTTCAGGACCTCCGGAATCGGTCAGATCGGCTGTAAATGTCCAGGTCTTCACTCCGTAAGAAGCCTCAAGTTCACCGGCCCAGTTATCAAGATTTACTTTCTCGGATGGAAGGTCCGTCAGCGCAAGATTTGCACCGTCCTGGGCAAAACACTTGGATAGTCCCCGGCCTATTCCCATGGAGGAACCTGTGATTAATACGGTTTTTCCGGCAAAGTCCAACCCCATTCATCTCCCCCTTTTTTTAATCTATGCAGTGCTCTTTAGTTTGAACTGACGTGCCTTGCAAAATCTTCAAATGCTTCCCTTGTCGTATACTTGAACTTGTAGTTTAATTCTTCTTTTATTTTTTCGTTGCCGGCAATCCACGGATATTTTACCAGGTTCAATCCCGGACTCGGAAATTCCGTTATGAATTTTAAACGAAGGAACCACATCAGATTATTAAGTGGTGACATGAGGGGTGAGGGCAGTTTCAGGAGCCAGTTTCCGAGAATATCAATCATTTCATCAAAACCCATGGTGCCGTTCGCGGCAAGGTTGTAAACGCCTCCTTTCTTCTCTTTTAGCAGTCTGTACATGATCTCAACCAGATCGTCCTCATGGATGAACTGAAAGGGTGCCGTTTTTCTGGGCAGGAGCACTATCTTTCTTTTCAAGTGTCTGGAAAGCGGATTATCAAAACCGGGACCGACAACAAAGCAGGGTCTTATTATGGTAAAACAGATTTCGGGATGGGAACCCCTGAATTCACTGCATATAAATTCCAGTTCTTTCTTGTTTTTTGAGTAGGTAAAATCGTTATTCCCCCGGAGCGGGCTATCCTCCGTAAGGAGCGGAGGATTATCTTTGTGAAACCCATAGGCAGTGGTGGAAGAACAGTGGAGTATCTGTTTTATCTTTGCCTTTTCGCATGCATTCAGGAAGTTTTTCGTTCCGTTAATATTGATGTCTTCCATCAGGTCCTTGTTGTGCAGGGGTGGAAGAATAAAGGCTGCATGAATTGCCCAGTCTATATTTCCCCCGGCAATCAAAGGATACATGTCATCTCTTACATCGTGTCTTCTAAATTTCAGCTTTTTTGATGAGAATGCCGGAGGATTTACATCCACGCCGATAATTGTATCTATTTCGTTCTTCTTTTCGAAGAGAGATACCAGCTTGGAGCCAAAATAGCCTGAAACACCCGTTATGAAAACATTTTTCACCTTTATACCTTTTCGAGTATATGTATGGCCATTGACGCCTCTTCCACGCCTATGTTTCCACCACCATTTTCCGTGAGTCCTATTCTGGCACCCTCGACCTGGCGTTTTCCCGCTTCACCACGAAGCTGATGCACTACCTCGTATATTTGTGCCAGACCAGAAGCGCCTATTGGATGGCCGCGACATTCCAGGCCGCCGCTGGTATTGATGGGCATCTTACCGCCCAGTTTAGTGGCGCCTGATTCCGCGAATATTCCGCCTTCTCCGACCGGGCAGAATCCCATTACCTCACTCTGGTGTAATTCACCGTAGGCTGTTGCGTCATGCAGCTCCGCAAGGTCTATGTCTTCCGGGCCGAGCCCGGACATTGCGTATGCCTGCCTTGAGAGCCTCTCGCCGATATCAGGGCCGTCGAGGTCTCTGTCCGATCCCGAGCCAAGAACCGCCGCTCTGATCTTTACAGGACGGACACCTTTCAGCTTTTTCAGGTATGAAGCTGAGCACAGGATAGCCGCGGCAGCACCATCACCGACCGGAGCGCACATTGCCCTTGTCAGGGGCCAGGCAACGGGTCTGTCCGCAAGCACCTCTTCAACAGTCATATCCTGCTGATACTGAGACAGGGGATTGAGTGATCCGTGCCAGTGGTTTTTTGCGCATATAACGGCAAGTTGTCTCTGGGTGGAACCGTATCTGTCCATATGCCACCTGGTTCCCATGGCGTAAGCGTCCATAAAAATGCTCCGTCCCTCACCGGGGGGTGTCTGCCCCTCGGGAATCTTGACCTTTATCTGTTTGCTCACCTCTTCGAACATCTTTATGTGTTCATCGAAGTGTTCCACGTCCATACAGCTCGCATAGGCGCCCAGGGAAAGAGCCTTGTTTTCATGGGTGATCTTCTCTGACCCCAGGGCAAGAACCACGTCATGCATGCCGGCTTTTATTGAAGTATACCCCAGAAGGAAAGCGGTTGACGCCCCCGCGCAGGCATTTTCCACATTCACGATCGGTATTTTGTCGATACCCATGTGCCACAACATCACCTCGCCCCGTATGGAATGCTGGTTGGAAAACATGCCCCAGAACGTGTTCGAAACATAGGCCGCCTGAAGGTCATCTTTTTCAAGTCCTGCGTCTTTCAGTACGAGATCAACGGCCTCAGTCGCCATACCCGTTACCGTAGCATTCGGATACTTGTTGAAGCGAATCATTCCGATACCGATTACATAAACATCATCCATAGTCATACACCTCGTTTAAGGATATTTTTACTCTTCACTTTTAAGAATCAGGTTGGCCGCCGCTAAGGCGAGGGTATCATTTGATCCATCTTCAATCATTCCCGCGCGGGCATCTCTGAAAAGCTTTTCAATGGGATACTCTTTCGTCAGACCGTTACCCCCTAAAAGCTGGAGCGCCATGCTGGTCACCTTGAAGGCAGCCTCGGTGCAATAAACCTTCGAAGCAATCGAATACTGCGTCGCCGGTGGATTCATCGACAGGTTGTACTGCAAGGCGGCGCGGGAATAAGCCCTCGAGGTTTCTATCATCATAAACATTTCGAAGAGCGTCCTCTGTACCGTCGCGTGTTCATAGAGAAGTTTCCCCCCCTGCACACGTTCTCTGCAGTAGTCAAGAGCCAGGTCATAGGCGGCCTGGGCGACGCCGGTAAAGAATGCACCCATACAACCATTGGCCGTCGCCAGGGTTATATCGGTAAACATCTCATAGCTCTCCGGGTCAATGATCATATATTCTTCCGGACAAACGGCATCGTCAAAGTATATTTCCCCCTGCGGCAAATCCCGTTGTCCCATTTTATCAAGCGGTTTGCCCCTGGAAACGCCAGGTTGATCGAGATCAATGAGGCAGATACCGCCCCCGGCCATCCCCTGCGACTTGTCTATTCCAACAAACAGGGCGGCATGCGTCGCAATGGGTCCGTTGGAGACCCATGCAGCCTTCTGGCCGTTTATAATCCACTGATCCCCCTTCTTTTCGGCTCTCAGCTGCTGGGTTATCTTAGGGTCGTTGAAAAATGACGTGAAGGGCATCAGAATATCAGCCCCATGTTCAGGCTCTGTGATCGCCCAGCATGACATAATGCTTGCATCCTTGCAATTTACAAAAGGCAAAATGATGTTGTCTATCAGGTGGTCTTCGGCTATCAAAGATGCAAAAAACGCCGAAAAGCAGCAGACACCGAGTGAAACGGTAAGACCGACGCTGCCGTAAGACATCTCTTCAAAAACGATGTGGACCCCGAGGGGATCCAGACCAAGGCCCCCGTATTCGTCCGGTATCAATGCCGTATGATATCCGTTCGCATACATCTTTTTCATGCAGTCCCAGTATATGGAGCCTTCCGCTATTACCTCCTCCGGGGACATCCTGTCCAGATCCAGTGAAGCCGGTCTTAGAACCTCCACGGCAAATTTATGGACATTTTCCTTCAGTGCCTCATGTTCGTCCGACAATTCAAGATTGAGTTCTGTATAGGCCATATCATCCTCCTTTTTTGTTTTCGTGAACGGTGTTAATCTTCAACGTCTAACCTACCGGTAGTCCTCATATCTGTATATTGTGCCTTCTCCCCTTTCAAACTGCTCTTTCAGCTTCCTGTCCAGGGCCTTCTCCGACACGGTCTTCGGCATATCCTCGACAACCTGCAAAAAGGACGGGACAAAATTGGACTCCAGGTCTTTTTTGCATTTTTCATAGATCGCCGCGGGGTCTATGGATTTCCCTTCGAACGGAGAAACTGCCGCAACGAGGTCGCTTTCACCTGGGGCGCCGGAGGCTGCTGGTATGCCGTAGACGCAGATCTCGCTTACATCGGGATGCTCGCCGATAACCTTCTCCACATGCTCCGGCTGTATAAAGTCACCCGCCCTCCTCAGCTCGGTTCCCTTTCTGTAATCGAAAAAATACCATCCTTCATCATCCTTGTGGACTATATCTCCCGTTCTCAGCCAGCCCCCCATTGTCTTGTCCCTTGAGGCATCGGGAAGGCCGAGATAATCCACCTTTGTATCCCCCTTGATCATCCTGCAGACAAGCTCCCCGCTTTTTCCCGGAGAAACCTTACTGTCGTTCTCGTCAACCACCTTGAATTCCATAATGCCCGGTATCGGTTTTCCGAAGGAACCGATAGGACCTTTTCCAACCGGCCTGTAGGCAAACCCCCCTTCCACCGCGCCGTACCACTCCAGAATCTTGACATCGAATCTCTTTTCAAATGTCTCCCAGATCGGCGCCGGCGTGCCCGCGCTGATTACAACCCTTACCGGGTTATCCGCATCGTCCGGCCTTTCCGGTTCATTGTAGATTCCGGAGGCCATTCCCCCGAGAAGAGAGAAGGTGGTGCAGCCGTATTTCCGGCATATATCCCAGATCCTGCTCTTCGTGAAACGGGGACTGAAGACCGCCTTGATACCCATATAGAGCGCCGGGAACAGAGTCACCGCCTGGGCGTTTCCGTGTGTGAGGGAGAGACCGTTGTACAGGACATCGCTGGGTTTGTATTTCCATACGAGCTGTGTGAGTATGGTATACAGCCCCGTTCTGTTATTCCGTATCTTGACCCCCTTCGGATCACCGGTTGTTCCCGAGGTATAGATAATCTGCATCGGATGTCTCACATCCATTATCTGCTGCTCGACATGTTCCCAGGAATCCTTCTCAATCGTTTCATTCAAGGAAGGATATTTCTCAGAAACGGGAATGTTGTGTTCGGGTCTGTAGGCAACTGAAACAAGCTTTACATTCGGGGCATCACCTATTACCTCTTCGAGTTGCTCCAGGCATTCATCGGAAACGAATATGGCCTTTACACCGGAATTATTCAAGAGAAACTTCAACCTGTCTCCTCTGGATCTCGGATCAAGAGGGACCATTACGGCCCCGATTGTAGGCCCGGCCAGCAGGGAATAGACATATTCCGGGTGATTTCTCATGAATACCCCGTAAGTGTCCCCCTTTTCAATACCACTCTCCAGAAGAAGCCTCGCTATCTTGTTGGAATTTTCGTAAAGATCCTTGTAGGTCAGTATATCCTCGCCGTGTTCACCCTTTTCGAAGATATATATCTCTTTATCAGGTTTCTGTTCCGCCTTTATCTCGACCATATGTGAAGCGATTACCTGGTTAAGATAAGCCTTTGACGACATGAGTCACCTCCTTGAAGTGTTTTCTTTAACTATAGTGTCGTGTCAATCAAGAAATGTCATTCAAGAAATGTCATTTCGACCGCAGGGAGAAATCTAAGATTTCTCAGTCGTGAAGACTCCTTCTAAATGACAGAGTATCGTTGACATGACACTAATCTTCAACAGCGCCGATAAATCCCCTGTCAAAGGTTGGAAATTCTTTTTTGAATATCTCATCCCAGTATTCCTGGGTCCAGAATTTGTGCCTGTCAAAATAGGGATCAACTTTTGCCACACTCACCGAGACACTTACCGCCAGATCGACATCCTCAATAATCTCCATTGCGCGTGCACCGAACCCGAGCGTGCTGAAGACCCGGCAGTGCAGACCCAGACGCCACGCCAGTGAGGCGGCGGCATTTGCGGCGATATTCAGATTGATATTTTTGAACTGACAGCTCGGACCGTTGGCAGTCAGGGATTCCACCTCCTCCGCCTTGTTCATCTCCGCGCATGTCCTGTATCCGCAGGCGCCGCAGTTAAAATTATAGGGAGATTTGCGGGTATCTCCAAAAATCAGCAGTGCGGCCGGTTCTTTTATCAGTTCCATGACAAACCTGCCGTCACGCGCGGCAAGGGGTGACATATCACCGAGAGAAAAGCAGAATTCCGCGATCTGCTCCAGTTCCTCATTCCCCACGGAAATCATCTTCATTGTATTTCTATTGCCGAACCTGAAACTGTTATGAGCGGCAACGGCCATCAACTCCACAGCTTTGTCCAGGCCGTTTTTAATCAAATCATCCATTTCAATAATAGCCATGTCGACCTCCTTTCTTAACTGTATATTGACCTGAACTGAGGCCAGAGCCTCTGTATAATGCGGTCATTCATCGTCTTATCGTTTATTTCGTCGTATCTGAGAGGTATGTCTCTGAACGGGCTCTTTTCCGTAACAGAGATGCCGACACCGATGGCGAATCCGGTAGCTTTGGGAACGATCTCCATCCTCATGGCCGCAGCCCCCGCTGACCAGTAAACACCATAATCAATACCCAGGTTTCGAGCCATAGATATGATGCCGTCTATCGCGTAGGATATATTGTTTGCTCTGAAGGAGCAGAGGGGTCCAGTAAATGCAATGCCCGGTTCCCGCGGTAGTTTTTCCTCCTCTCGCAGATACTCACAGGTGAGTTTTCCGCACATGTTGCAGTTAATGTCAGCCGGATCGGTCAGGCTTCTCAATGACGTCACTATCAAGACCGCATCCGCATCGCGCAGGATAACGGCATCTCTCTTAAAAAAATCCCACGCCGTGTTTTCTTCGGACATTTTTTCGATCTGCTGGCACAGGTCTTCTATATCGCATTCATCTTCCAGAATATGGGTTGTGCACTCTCCTACCCCGCCCACACGGGGTGCGGTAGTCGCAGAGGCAAGGAGAAGCCTTGCAGCTATCTCAACCGCCTCTTTCCTGTCTTCTTCGAATTGACGCATACTTCTTTCCAGGCTCATGATTTTTCCTCCTTAAGTGACGAAATATTTAGCCGATTGGAAGATTGTGTTTCTTTGCGATATCGGGATATGCCTCGTAGGCAGGTTTCAGAAGTGGGAGAAGTTTCAGCACTTTGGGCATCGGCCCTTTCGCTTTAATCAGACCTTTTGCAAGCGCCACGGGCAATTTCAGCTCTTTTAACCAGAACCTGTGGCAGGAATCACCGCTCAATATCATCTCGATGGTCGGCTTGAGATCCGCATCACCGCAGATAACTTTTGGTTCATCTGTAAGCCAGATGTACCCGTCCGGATCTGTAATTGTGAATTTTATGATAAGATTTGCCGCAACAAACTTTGGACCAGCTACCGGATCGTTCATCAAATGCTCAAACAAGCTGCCCAAAACCTCATACATCTTTTCCGTACTTTCAAATACTGCCATGTTTCCCTCCTTTTTTGTTTATTTGTATATCTGAGTCATCCCCCGTCATCTAAAACGGGATAAATCTACGAAAAAAAGAGTGTAGGAAAGCACTATCTTAGATCTACTTATTTGCCAGCAAATTATATTGGCGAGATTGTTTCAGGATATGTTGACAGATCCCTCCTTATTTTTTATTGATAAGAAAAGCCATGCTAATGTACAGGTAAAAAACGGTGAGCGCAAAGCATTAATTCGCAAATCCTGATCAGGTCCTGATTCTTTGATTATCAGCCGGCTGAAAGGCTGTCAGGCATTTGGGCTGCCACAATATCCCGTGGTGATGTAGTAATTTATCCTGTCATAAATAAAAATAATCCGATTATTAAACTCCAGTGTTGTGTATATCTCAAGAGGTGAGAATAGTATCTTCTTTCGCACAACGTGCACCCATATGGATTTCCTGCTCAGGGCCATAGCATTAAGGGCATCAGGCAAAGGTATGTCGAGTCTGGAAAGGTTTTCACCCATTTTTGTGAATTTCTCAAAATCGATGGCCCGGGATTTACCCTGCAGCCAGTGCCGAATCGCCCTCAGGACATCTTTGTTCATCTTGACAAGCGCTTCGAGGTGTAAGGTGAGGTTTGGCGCCATCGACTTTATATCCTCCGCCCAGTTGAGGGAGATCTCTTCCGTGTCCCTCTCAATGATTTTCATGAGAATATTCGACAGGAGCCTTTTCTGTTCTTCTGTTTTGGGTGAAAATTTCTCCTTCGGGTTCATATCGGGAAATAATCGCTTGAAGGAATCGACCATTGCCCAAGAGTCTTTGTTTTGATCAATGTATATGTCGATGGCCTTCCTGTTGGATGACCATGCAAGTTTTGGGAGTTTCATAATGGGGAAATAACCGGCATCGCTGGCATCATCACCCGCTCTGAGCGTCCCTCCCGCAGCTTCGGCCTCATAGGTGACTATGGCCATGCTGCCGTAAAAGTAGTTCTCTATGGTATCAACATCGATCAGTCTTATTATCTTTCCCTCGATTCCAGCTTCTTCCTCCAGTTCCCTGAGGGCTGCATTTCTCACTTCCTCCCCCGTTTCCGCAAAACCGATAGGCAGGCACCACATTCCGCTGTAGGGGTCGTTTTTTCTCTTTACAAGCAGGACTTCCCTCGCCTCGTTAACTACGATGCAGCTCGCAACGGGGAGGGGATTCTCGTAGAATACGGTGTGGCAGTGACGGCAGTAATCCCGTGGTTTTCCCTCTATCTCAGACTGTGTTATTGTGTTCCCACAATAACAGCAGAACAACCTCTTCTTCATCCTGATTATGTCTCCTGAAGCAAGCGGGATTATGTCTCCTGAAGCAAGCGGTTTGAAAAACCTGAAAAACCACTCTTTGTGAGGGCTTCCATATTTCTTACGAATTCCGACAATTGATATTAAAATTTCAGATACCACTGTATAAGATTAAAACAAAGGAAAAATTTACAGAATTGCCATCACTTAAGGTGAATTTCAGGGACAGCATCCTTGATTAAACCAGTAATGGCTGGTGAAGAATCATGTACATTAGTCAATTGTCAGATTTTTGAGCTTGTTTTTCCTCACGGATAAGATATTATCGCGTCCATGAAAAATCAATATGATCCGGGGATGCACCCGGCAGAGTGCTCACCTGGAGTGGGAGCGAGAGGGGATGGACGCCTATTTTCTTGACATGATAAACCGATAAATATAGCATGCACAATTTCTCACATCTCTATTTGGAAGCAGTAATTTCCGGTTAGGTTTTTGCATGTGAATAAGTTATAAAATCAGCATATTAAGTTGTTTTTTTACTTGACATTTGGCTGGCAGTGTGGGCGCGCCCTGATATTATATAGTAATATCAGGAGGTTAGCGATATGCCACGCACTTTTTACCCACGAAGGAAAAATTATGCGCCATCCTTCAAAACACTCTATAAACCGGTTCGCAATGCAATGGCCACCATGCCACCACTTACATCACGAGGAGACAGACCGTTGCAAATGAGTTTTGACGAACATCTCAGGGCATTGGTATTTTTTCACCTCGAAGAGCATACATCAGCACAACATCTGCTGCAGGTGCTTGAAGAAGACGAGTTTGCCCGCAGTCAGATAGCACCCAAAGAGGGTATCAAAAAGAGCAGCTTCTCAGAGGCCACCAATTCAAGAGGTCTTGAACAGTTTATGCATGTCTTTAAAGCTCTGCAGGAACAGGCTGCAGGGATCCTGCCGAATCGTCACCCTGAACTCGGAAACCTTGTCGCTATTGATGGTTCTCTGATCGACGCAACTCTTTCCATGTATTGGGCCGACTACAGAAAGGGATCCAAGAAAGCAAAGGCCTCATATCGGTTTCGATCTGAACCGGGGTATTCCGAGAAAGATATTCTTCACTGAAGGCAAGGGCGCTGAAAGGCCATTTGTAAGTCAGATACTTTCTCCCGGAGATACAAGCGTTACTGATCGTGGATACCAGTGTCACAAAAGCTTTGATCTGTGGCAGGGAGAGAATAAGTTCTTTATCTGCCGTATCAAGGCCAATACAAGGAAGACTGTCATCCGAGCCAATCATGTAGATCCTGACGGCATTGTCTTTTATGATTCTGTTGTCAGGCTTGGCACTGCCGGAACAAATCAGACTGAGAAAGAACTTCGGCTTGTCGGTTATGAGATTGACGGTGTAAAATACTGGATTGCCACAAACCGTTATGACCTGTCAGCTGAACAGATAGCACAGGCGTACAAGCTCAGGTGGGATATAGAGAACTTTTTCGCATGGTGGAAAAGGCATCTCAAGGTTTATCACTTGATTGCCAGGAGCAGGCATGGGCTTATGGTTCAGATCCTTGCTGGTTTAATAACCTATCTGTTGCTTGCGATCTATTGTCACGAGCAGTATCAGGAAAAGGTTTCCATCAAGAGGGTGCGGCAACTGCGCATTCAGATTCAGAATGAGCTGCGTAACTCAGCTTTCAGCACAGATTCCAATGCAGAAAGCTTACAAAATTTCAAAGAACAGAACGACTGGCACTTATATGCAAAAACCTAACCGGAAATTACTGATTTGGAAGGGTAATAATGACGACAGGCAAAAAGATAAATAAAGTTCTGGTTGCCAACAGGGGTGAAATAGCCCTGAGGCTGATTCGGACGATCAAAGAACTGGGGCTCGGGTCAGTAGCCGTTTACGAGAACCCTGATAAAGAAGCGCTCTTTATCAGATTTGCGGATGACGCTATCATGATAGGCGATGGGCCGAGAAAGGATTATCTTGACATTGACAGGATGATCTGGGCGGCCCGCAAGAGCGGCGCCGACGCGATACACCCCGGGTATGGATTTCTGGCGGAGAATCCCGATTTTTCCAGCGCCTGTGAAAAGGCCGATATCGCTTTCATCGGCCCTCCTCCCAACGTTATACATGACCTGGGCAATAAGGTTGTTGCCAGAAAAATCATGAAAAAGGCGGGCATACCTGTCACGCCGGGCACTGGGAATCTTGCTTCCGGTGAAGAAGGGATAAAAGACGCCATTGAATTTGGTGAGAAATGTGGGTTTCCCCTTATGCTGAAGGCATCCTCCGGCGGGGGAGGGAGGGGGATACGAAAGGTTGAAGATAAAAAAGATCTGTTGGTCCAGATACCTCTTGCAAGGGCGGAAGCCTTGCATGCCTTCAATGATGATAATATCTATATAGAGAAGTATATCGAGAACCCCCGCCACGTTGAGATCCAGATACTGGCGGACCAGCACGGAAAAGTCATTCACCTCGGCTCGCGGGATTGTTCCATCCAGCGGAGACACCAGAAGCTGATAGAAATTGCGCCCGCAGATCTTCCGGTTGATGTCCTTGAATCGATGTGTGAGACGGCCATGCTGGCGGCCAGAGAGTCAGGTTATATAAATGCGGGAACTGTTGAATTTCTGGTTGATCCCGCCACAAATAAGTTCTGGTTTATGGAGATTAACACAAGACTTCAGGTTGAACACACGGTTACCGAGATGCTGACCGGTGTAGATATCGTGAGAGAACAGATAATGATAACACAGGGGGAACATCTGAAGATTCCCGAAGTGCGATTTCATCTTCTGGGCAAGGCTATCCAGGTAAGGGTTAATGCGGAAGATCCGAGAAACAACTTCATGCCTGAAGGTGGAAAAAGGGTGGAGGTATACCAGTCTCCCGGAGGTCCCGGTATAAGACTGGATGGTATAGCGTATCAGGGATACAAGATTCCGACTGAATATGATTCGCTTCTGGTAAAGATGACCGTTCGTGGGCATAACTGGGAACAGGCTGTACAGCGTCTCAAGAGGGCGCTGAATGACTTTCTGATTGTCGGCCCTAAGACGACAATACCATTTTACCTGGCGATCTGTGATGAACCCGATTTCCAGAAAGGTGAATTCAATACATCTTATCTGGACACACATGCCGAGGTGTTTGACTATCCGGAGAACAAGCGGGAGATTGCCAAGCTCTCGCAGTTGATCGCGGAGATCCATGCGAAGAAGATCAACCCCTACGCGTATTAGTAAGTTAGAAATTGTTTCCTGCGCTTTTTGCAGGGAAGAATTTCGTTAACGCACTTATCCCGCTTGTCGGGGATAGTAAGTTAGAAATTGTTTCCTGCGCTTTTTGCAGGGAAGAATTTCGTTAACGCATTAGTAAGATAGAAGTTGCTTCCTCGCAGAAAGCAACTTCGTTATCGCACTTATCCCTCTTTAGTGGGACTTATCCCGCTTGTCGGGATTAGTACCTGAAAGGAATAAAAGTAGTGCAGCAGATTATCGATGAAAGAATTACTCCTCGCGATTTGCGTGAGGGCGGGGTACGACATGTTCTCGACAAGATCAGGGCGGGAGATGGATATTATATAACCAATACAGAGAGAGACCTCTCTCAATCCGACTTCAAAAACCGCATAATGCCGCACACCCAGATTCTGGTTTCCAAAGAGAGGAATGACTCCGGGTACCTTTCTCTTGAGATAACGGGAGGGGCATCGGTTCATGTGGATATGCTGCGCAGGCAGATCAATCCCCTGGAAAAGCTGCAGATTCTCAGTTCGTTAATGCCCGATACGATGTTCCAGACTCTTTGCAGGGGGATCAATCTTTTCGGTTACAGGCCATATCCTGAAAATGTGATTCGCTTGACAGTTCGAAGTTTCGCCCGTTACGTACATCTCTGGAGGGTCTTTGATTTTCTTAATTACATACCCAATATGACTGCGGTGTTCGAGGAGGTAAAGGATGCCGGGTGCATACTGGAGCCTTCGATATCTTTCTCGACGGGACCGGAACACACTGACGGGTTCTATGTTCAAAAGGTGGGAGAGATACTTGATGTTACCGGTGAGGATATAATCCTCTGTATAAAAAATCATGGTGGTCTGGGAACCGCCAAGAGGATTGGAGATCTGACAAAATCCATCCTGGACAGGTATCCGGATCTCATTATCCACTACCACGGCCACAACACGGATGGAAATGATGTGGGAAGAGTCGTTGAATCTGTGAGAAACGGGGCGAAGATTGTGGATGCGGCAGATCATGCCTTCACCGGTTTCTACGGCCCCCCCCCTATATTGACGGTCATCGATACGCTGAATGAATATGGACACCATGCGCTGGGTATAGACAGGCAGTCGGTTATTGATACCTCGAATAAACTGCGTCCGGAGAGAGAGCATTACAAGGATCTTGAATCTCAGTTTCTTGGATTTGATCCCACGGTTCAGACCCATAAACTGCCTGGCGGGGCGACGGGATCGAGTTTTGAACAGGCGGTCAATGGTGGTTTCCTGCATTTGATGCCGGAGATCCTCCAGAAAGAGTTGCCACGCGTTCAGGTCGAGCTTGGAAACTGGTGGAGCGTGACTCCGGGTTCGCAGATCCTGTGGACCACGGCTGTCAATAATGTTCTCAACGGTGAAAGATATAAAAACGCGAACGATGACTTGAAAAACCTGATGCTTGGAAGATATGGAGAACTTCCCTTTTACAAGCCGTCCGATAACATATATGAGGCGGTATTCGGGCCGGATTGGAAGGAACTAACGGAAAAGGAAAAAGGATATCAGAAGATAGAAGATATCGATCTGGATGTGGACAGAAGGGTGCTTGAGCATCGCCTTGGACGGGCGGCCACGGAAGATGAATTTGTGTTGTATCTGCAACATCCCAATGATGCGGTGAATTTCTTTAAATTTGAAGAGAAATATGGCAAAACATGGGTGTTGCCTCCCGGTGTGTGGTTTAAGAAAGGTGGATTTAATCTTGGAGAGAGGTTTGAATTTCCTGATGCCTATGGGAAACATCACATCATCGAGATAGGCCCGAAACGAAAAACAAAGGCAGGGGATGCCGTTACTTATCTGACCATAAATTACCATCCCGAGCCCATACTGACGGAACTTGAACAGGAAGGCGATAAGAAAGAAAGAAAAGTTACACTTTCAGCCAAAGAAATAGAAAAGTTAGCGCAATCGGGAGATGTCCGGTCTCCCATAAAGGGAACAGTAAGCGAAGTCCCCGTTACAGAGACGGAAGAGGTTTCGGCGGGGCAAATACTGATTATCCTTGAAGCGATGAAAATGCTCAACAACATAATCTCTGAAATAAATGGAGTGGTTTCAGATGTACTGGTATCACCCGGAGACGAGGTGGATGTAGGCGATCCTCTCATAGTAGTTGAAAAAAGAGCATAGTAAATCTTCCAATCTTTACTTGACATTTAAGACATCTATGGTAGCTTGCCCTGAGAGATGTTGTTGTCGAAAGTGCCATGTATAATCTGCGGACGCCTCAGGATTTATTAAAAATGGATTTTACAGGAAGGCCGACAGGGCTTTCTAAGGGTTTGTGTTGGAAGTTGCGTGAAAGGATCCGGGATGGGAAATAAATATTATACCATTCTTGCCATTCCCCAGGGGAAGGGACCAATAAAAAAGTTGAAGATTTCAACCGCACTTCTATCATTCGTCTCTATCGCAATGATAACTGCTTTATTATCAATCTGTTACCTTTCTTATAATTATGTGGAAACCAGAGACAAAATAAAAAAACTTGCCACGCTGGAGCAGACAACCCTTTTTCAAAAGAACCAGCTCAACTTTCTGGAAAGCAAGGTTGGCGACTTTGAGAAAAAAATGATGGATCTGGCGCAATTCGATAAAAAAATAAGGATAATGACGAATCTTGACAATAAGCATAGTGGCAGCCCACTGCTTGGTGTCGGAGGGCCGGTGCCCGGAGAGGGGAAAGCGATTTCGCGTGTGGCAGAGGCAGAGTCCGCTCTTATTGATAGAATACATGAAAATATGGATCAGCTGCTTGACGAATCCGCTCTTCAAAAAGACAGTTTTACAGAGCTGCTTAATTTTCTTGAGAAGCAGAAATCAATACTTGCCTCTACGCCGTCCATATGGCCTGTGATAGGCTGGGTAACTTCAGAGTTTGGATACAGGATTTCCCCCTTTACGGGAAACAGAGAGTCCCATAAAGGTATCGATATCGCAACAGAGATTGGCAGGGATGTTGTGGCTCCCGCGGATGGCATCGTGGCCAGCGTAGCGAAGGAAAAATCTATGGGTAACCTGGTTAAGATAAGCCACGGAAACGGCATGGTGACGATTTATGGACATCTGCTCAAAAAGAGCAACCTCAAGAAGGGACAAAAGATAAAAAGAGGAGATGTAATAGGATATGTGGGCAATTCCGGCAGGAGTACCGGTTCTCATCTTCACTATGGTGTTTGTGTAAATGGCGTTTACGTGAATCCACGGAGGCATCTTTTTTAATGCGAACGGGCCCTGGTTACTGCCTATCTGTTAGACTCCCCCGGTAATATCGCTTGCCGGGTTTTTTTGTGGTGTGTTTATGTTGAATTATGTGTTGAAAAAAATCATCGGAACTAAGAATGACAGGGAAATAAAACGCCTGACCGTTATCATGAAAGAGGTAAATGAACTGGAACCTCTGATGGAGAGCTTGACCGATTCCGAGCTCAGGGCGAAGACGCCATATTTTAAGGATAAGCTCGCGGGGGGCGCCGAACTTGATGACATCCTTGTGGAGGCATTTGCCGTTGTCAGGGAGGTGTCGAAGAGGACCCTGGAAATGAGGCCGTTTGATGCCCAGGTGATAGGCGGTATAGTTTTGCATGAGGGCAGGATCGCGGAGATGAAAACGGGTGAAGGAAAGACCCTGGCGTCAACCATGCCTGTATATCTGAACGCACTGACCGGCAGGGGCGTACATGTGATTACCGTGAATGACTACCTGGCAAAGAGGGATGCAAACTGGATGGGACCCATCTATGAATTTCTCGGTCTCTCCGTTGGTGTGATTGTCCATGGGGTAGACGATACTGAAAGACGCAATGCATACAACTGCGATGTAACGTATGGCACCAACAACGAATTTGGGTTCGACTATCTGCGCGACAATATGAGCTTCCAGCTTGAAAATTATGTCCAGAGAGAATTTTACTACGCTATAGTCGACGAAGTGGACAGTATCCTTATAGATGAGGCGAGAACTCCCCTTATTATCTCCGGGCCGTCTGAAGAATCTACAGACAAGTATTACAAAGTTAATCAGATTATTCCGCGACTGAAAAAGGAGCATGATTATACGATAGATGAGAAAAGCAGGGCGGTTGTTCTGACGGAAGAGGGCGTAGCCAAGTCCGAAAAACTGCTCAACGTTAAAAACCTGTATGAGCCTAAGAATATGGAGATTCTCCACCATGTAAACCAGGCGTTAAAGGCGCATGCCCTGTTCAGGAAGGATATTGATTATCTTGTCAAGGACGGACAGGTTGTTATCGTTGACGAATTTACGGGGAGGGTAATGCCCGGCAGAAGGTACAGCGACGGTCTCCATCAGGCCCTTGAGGCGAAAGAAAAGGTTAAGATAGAAAGAGAAAACCAGACGCTGGCCTCTGTGACATTCCAGAACTACTTCAGGATGTATGAAAAGTTGTCAGGGATGACCGGAACAGCGGATACTGAAGCTACAGAGTTCAAGAAGATATACAATCTTGATGTGGTTGTTATACCCACAAATATGCTGATGATAAGGGCTGACCATACGGATGTTATCTACAAGACGGAAGAGGAAAAGGTTGAGGCCGTTATTGAAGAGATAAAAGAACTGCATGATCAGAACCGGCCGGTCCTGGTAGGGACAATCTCTATTGAAAAATCTGAATTGCTCAGTAAATATCTTTCCAAAAGAGGAATCAGGCACAATATCCTGAACGCCAAGAATCACGAAAAAGAGGCGGAAATAATAGCTCAGGCCGGACAGCCGGGGTCTGTTACGATATCCACCAATATGGCGGGAAGAGGAACCGACATAAAGCTGGGAGAAGGCGTGGCTGACATCGGTGGTCTTCATATATTAGGCACGGAGCGCCACGAGAGCCGTCGTATAGATAATCAGCTGAGAGGCAGATCGGGAAGGCAGGGAGACAATGGCTCGTCACGATTCTACCTATCTCTTGAAGACGATCTCCTCAGAATATTCGGGGCTGAGAGAATATCGTCCGTTATGGACAGGATCGGAGTGGAAGAGGGGCAGCCCATAGAGCACAATCTTATCAGCAAGGCGATTGAAAGCGCTCAGAGACGGGTGGAGGGGCAGAATTTTGATATAAGGAAACACCTCCTTGAATATGATGATGTGATGAACAGACAGCGACAGGTGATCTATGAACAGCGCAGGAATGTTCTTGATGGAAGTAATTTGTGGTCGACTGTCGACGATATGCTGGAAGAGATTGTTGAAGACATGGCCTACGATTATCTGGACGAAAAAATCCGTCCGGACGAATGGGATATTAAGGGTCTGAGTGATGTCATATACAAACAGTTTTCCCTGAAGTGGAATCTGGATGATTCAAACAGGGACGGTACAGACAGGGAAGATATTGTAAAAACGATTGTTTCGGATGTCAGGGCGCTTTTGCGGGAAAAGGAAGAGAGGTTCGGCGAGTCCCTCATGGAGCACATAATGAAGGTGATTATGCTCCAGACTATAGATTCTAACTGGAAGGATCACCTTCTCGGCATGGACCACCTCAAGGAGGGTATCGGTCTGCGTGGCTATGGACAGAAGGATCCCGTCAGGGAGTATCAAAAAGAGGGATACGATATGTTTATGGAGATGGTGTATCGTGTCAAGGAAGATACCCTGCAGAAGCTCTGTATAGTGCAGATACAGAGTGATGAAGATGTGACCCAGATTCAGGAAAAGCAGAAAAGGGATTATGTGATGAGCAGGGGGGAGAGCGGCGCGACCCCGGCCACTGTTAAGAGAAAAGGGGAAAAGGTAGGCAGAAACGCACCCTGTCCATGTGGCAGTGGCAGGAAATACAAGCATTGTTGCGGCAGATGACAGCGATGGAGATGACTATGTATGACAGTGTTCAAGTTCCCGGATTTCTTGGTAATGGGGTAGCCGCCGGCATAAAGGGTGGGGGAGACAGGGATCTTTCCCTTATATTTTCAGAAGTTCCCGCCAGGGCGGTGGGTGTGTTCACCACCAACCGTTTTAAGGCGGCTCCTGTTGTCCTCGATATGGAAAGGATAAAAAAAGGCCTGGCCCAGGCCGTCATAGTGAATAGCGGTAATGCCAACGCGGCGACCGGCAAAGAGGGTGATGAAGATGCCGCCACCATGTCGAGGGTCATTTCCGAAGCTCTGGATATAGAGGATGACCTTGTCCTTGTCGCCTCTACCGGTATCATCGGTGAGAAACTTCCCATAGAAAAGATCGTCCGGTCAATCAAACCTCTCGTCGAGGGCTTGAGTACTGATGGCATGCCCGCCGTTGCGAAGGGTATTATTACTACCGACAGGTTTCTGAAGATAGAATGCCGGAAATGTTCTGTTGGCGGCAAAGAGGTTACAATCTGCGGAATTGCCAAAGGGGCGGGAATGATAGAACCGAACATGGCGACGATGCTCTCTTTCATAATGACGGATGCCGATATTGAGCATGCCTGTCTGTCCAGCGTCTTTAAAGAGTCTGCAGCTAAAAGTTTTAATGCTATAACAGTTGATGGGTGCATGAGCACGAATGACACAGCCATTATGTTAGCCAACGGCGTTGCTTGTAACGATCTTGTCACGGAAACTTCCGGTAACCTGGTGCAATTCAGAGAGGCCCTGTCGGGTGTTATGGATTCTCTCGCTAAATCCATCGTGAAAGACGGAGAGGGCGCGACAAAACTGATTGAGATTGTCGTCGAAGAAGCCAGGGTAGTCGGCGATGCGAAAAAGATAGCGTATGCCATAGCAAATTCCAATCTTGTAAAAACGGCATTCTTCGGCGAAGATCCAAACTGGGGGAGAATCATATCGGCGGCAGGTTCAACGGGGATTCCATTCTCAACCGATTCTCTGGAACTCTATATTGAGGATGTGCCCCTGTTTATAAATGGCAGGGGAATTTCGGGAAAACAGGCTGCCGGGATCATGAAACCGGACAATATACGGGTTCTGGTGCGGCTTGGCATGGGAAAAGAAGCATTCAGGGTATATACGTCCGATCTTTCCCACGAGTATGTGGATATAAACGCTCTCTACAGCAGCTGATTTGCCTGATTTGCCTTGATTATTTATACTGGATATGGTATCCCGCTCCAACTTATTACGCTCACCCCTTGATTGTCAGGGAGTTGCCTGAAGTCAGGTCCCTTGACAAGATGATGGGGGTGGAGGAAAAAACAACCAGGGAGGATTGTATGGCACAGGTATCAATGAAAATGTTACTGGAATCAGGGGTTCACTTCGGGCATCAGACGAACAGGTGGAATCCCAAGATGAAGCCCTATATATTCGGGGCAAGAAATGGCATCTACATCATAGATCTTCAACAGACGGTGCAGATGTTTGATACAGCTTATAATGCTGTAGTCGATGCGGTTGCTTCAGGAAGAGAAGTCATGTTTGTGGGCACAAAAAGACAGGCGCAGGAATCCATCAAGACAGAGGCTGAGAGGGCGGGTATGCCCTATGTCAATCATCGCTGGCTTGGTGGAATGCTTACGAATTTTGTCACGATAAAAAAGAGTGTTGACAGATTGAACAAGCTTGATTCCATGTTTGAAGACGAGAGCATTAACGCATTTCCCAAAAAGGAGATACTGGGTCTGCAAAAGGAAAGAGATAAACTTCAGAGAGTCCTGGGTGGTATAAGAAAGATGAGTGCTCATCCGGGCATTTTGTTTATTGTTGATCCCAGAAAAGAGAGTATCGCCGTCAAAGAGGCCGGAAAACTGGGAGTTCCCATAGTGGCAATCGTCGACACCAATTGTAATCCGGATGATATAGATTATATCATCCCGGGCAATGACGATGCCATAAGGGCCATAAAGCTGTTTTCCTCCAAGATTGCGGATGCCGCTCTCGAGGGCAAGAGGCGGCTGGAGGAACTTATACAGGCCCAGAGCGATAAAGAGGAAGAGCAGGAGCAGGAGCAGGAGCAGGAGCAGGAGGAAGAAGAACAGGATGTCCCGGAAAGCGTTGAGAATACTGAAGGAGATGCTCCTGAGGGCGGTACGGAAGATGTAGAGATACAGGAAACTGGGGAGGTAGAGTAAAATTGGACATTACAGCATCTATGGTAAAAGAGTTGAGGGACAAAACAAATGCGGGCATGATGGATTGTAAGGAGGCGCTTTCCGCCTCTGGAGGCGATCTTGAGAAGGCCGTTGAATATTTGAGGAAAAAGGGATTATCTGCTGCGACAAAGAGGTCTTCGAAGGCGGCGAAAGATGGGGTGGTCGCCTCTTATATCCATATGAATGGGAAGATAGGGGTTATGGTGGAAGTAAACTGCGAGACAGATTTTGTTGCCAAAACCGATAATTTCAGGACAATGGCAAAGGATATTGCCATGCACATTGCGGCTGCGAATCCCACTTACCTGAAACCCGATGACGTTCCGGAAGATGTTATAGGGCGGGAGAATAGTATATATCGGGAGCAGGCCCTGGCCGAGGGAAAACCCGAAAAGATTATCGACAGGATTATTGAAGGCAAAGTCAAAAAGTTTTATGAGGAAGTGTGCCTCTTGAATCAGAAATTTGTGAAGGACATGGATATTACGATTCAGACGCTGGTGAACAATATGATAGCAAAAACAGGCGAAAATATTGTGGTGAGAAGGTTCGCAAGATTCCAGCTGGGTGAGGATCTATAGGGGGCAGGGACCGGGGAGCAGGGAGCAGGGATAGGATTGAGCAATGGATAAACCCATATACAAGAGGATACTCCTTAAGTTGAGTGGAGAGGCTTTGCTGGGAAAGAGCTCCTTCGGGATTGATACGAATGTACTGAAGTTCGTGGCGAAAGAGATCAGCGATGTCAGGGCTCTTGGTGTTCAAATAGGCATTGTTATAGGCGGTGGGAACATTTTCCGCGGTGTGGAAGCGAGTACCAGGGGTATTGACAGAACCTCCGCCGACTATATGGGAATGCTTGCCACTGTTATGAACAGTCTGGCTCTTCAGAACGCCCTCGAGAACCATGGAGTTCCCACGAGAGTCCAGTCTGCCATAGAAATGAAAGAGATCGCGGAGCCTTTTATAAAGAGAAGGGCAACCCGGCACCTGGAAAAGGGAAGGGTGGTCATCTTTGCGTGTGGTACCGGAAGTCCTTATTTTACCACAGACACGGCTGCTTCTCTGAGGGCTATGGAAATCCAGGCGGATGCCATACTGAAGGCCACCAAGGTAGATGGAGTTTACGATAAAGATCCCGTAAAAGAAAAAGATGCCAGAATGTTTAATAAGGTAAGTTATACCGAAGTGTTAACCAGGAATCTTAAAGTAATGGATTCGACCGCGGTTTCCATGTGCAGGGACAACAACCTTCCCCTTGTTGTGTTTAACCTTGAAAAGAAGGGAAATATCAGGGGTGTTGTCTGTGGAAAACCCATAGGCACCATTATAGAAGGTGAAAAATGACAGATCTGATATTTGAAGGATTAAAAGAGACCATGGAGGGGGACATACAGTCTCTCGGAAAATCGTTTAACAAAGTGCGTACAGGCAGAGCATCAGTGGCGCTTCTTGATGGAATTAAAGTGGATTATTATGGGGTTATGACGCCACTCAATCAGATTGCCACGCTTTCCACACCGGAAAGCCAGCTTATTCTTATCTCTCCATGGGACAAAGGGGCGATAGATGCCATTGGAAAGGCTGTGCAGAAATCTGAACTGGGGCTGGTTCCAAACAGTGACGGCAAGGTGATCAGGATCAATATCCCTCCTCTCACAGAGGAAAGAAGAAAAGAACTTGTGAAGGTGGTAAAGAAGATAACGGAGGAGTATAAAGTCAGGCTCCGAAACGCGAGGAGAGACGCCAATAATGATTTCAAAAAACTGAAAACCGACGGCGATATATCAGAGGATAATATGCATGATCACCAGAACAAAGTGCAGGAGATAACCGATGATTACATAAACAAGACAGACAAGATCCTCGCAGCCAAAGAAGCGGAAATTATGGAGATATAGGGTTGTCAATAATGAATGACAGGGGCCTGCGGGCCCCTTTTTTATGCGCAAAGCAGAGACCCTGAGATACATATTGAAAATACCAGGGTGCTGTGGTACTTGACTCGAAGATTGGAAAATGTATATGCACCGGATTATCAAGGAAAAGCTTCCGCGCCATATAGCCGTTATAATGGATGGCAACGGCAGATGGGCTAAGAAAAACACGTTGAAAAGGGTACTGGGACATGAGAAGGGCGCCGATTCGGTCCGGACTGTGGTGAAGACCTGTCGTGAACTGGGTGTACAATATCTCACCCTCTTCGCATTTTCGATTGAAAACTGGCAGCGCCCGAAAAGTGAAATAAGGGCGCTGACATTACTTCTTGAAAAATATCTCAGGACGGAACTTCAGGAGATGAAAGACAACGGAATAAGGCTGATTACGATAGGCGATTCCGGCAGACTTCCAAAAACGGTCAGGGACGCGCTTTTCAGGGCAATTGAGGAAACATCGGAAAACAGTGGGATGATATTGAATCTCGCCTTGAGTTATGGTGGCAGAGACGAGATTGTAAGTGCGGTAAAACGAGTTCTCAAGGATAGCAAATCAAGAGATATAGATGAAAACACGATCACGAAAGAGTTTTTCTCAAGTTACCTCTACACCGCGAATATACCCGATCCGGATCTGTTGATAAGGACGGGTGAAGAGCACAGGCTGAGTAATTTTCTCTTATGGCAATTGACCTATACGGAACTTTATTTTACAGATGTTTTGTGGCCGGAATTCTCAAGGGATGATCTAATAGAAGCCATAATGGATTATCAACGAAGAGAAAGACGATTCGGGTTGATAAGCGATCAATTATCGAAGGAGTAGCGTTATGAGCTCTCATGCAAAAAGATTGATTACAGCGATTATAGCGATACCCACACTCTTTGCGGTTATCCTGTACGGTTCTTCTCTGCTTTTCTCCATAGTTATAGCCCTGTTCGTAGTGGGGGGTGTTTTTGAGTATAATTCCATGGCCTTTAAGGGAAAATACTATTGGGAAAAGACCGAAGGATTGGTCATAGCTTTTCTTATGCCCCTGGCGGCATATTTCGGTGGTGTTCAGCTGATGTTTGCCACGGTTACCTTTTCGTTTATCATAGTTTTTATGCTTTTTCTCATGAGGATGAAAAAAGGTCCGGCCGACCTTGCGGCGCTTGCCAGGGTTGTGTTCGGCTTTATGTATATACCCTTTCTTCTATCGTATATTATTCTTCTAAGATGTTCTGATAATGGTATTGCCTGGGTCTTCTTCGTTATAGCTGCCGCCTTCGTGGGAGACAGCAGCGCTTTTTATGCCGGAAGATCCCTGGGGAAGACCAAGCTGATGACCGCGGTCAGTGCGGGAAAGACGGTAGAGGGCGCAATAGGTTCCATTGTTGGCACCGTGTTAGGGTGTTTGTTGTTTAAGATTCTGTTTTTCCATGACCTTCCCGTTGTTCACGCGATGACCCTCGGTTTTATGGTGAGTATTGTCGGCCAGTTGGGAGATCTTTGCGAATCGTCCGTCAAGAGGATCTCCATGGTTAAAGACTCCGGATTCCTCCTCCCGGGCCATGGAGGGATACTTGATCGCGTGGATTCCCTTAGCTTTATGATCCCCTTTGTGTATTATTACAGCGTCTTAGTGATCAGATGAAAAATATATCTATTCTGGGATCAACAGGCTCTATAGGGGTCAACACCCTGGACGTCATAGCCCGAAACCCCTCCAGATTCAAGGTGGTCGCCCTTGCCGCGGGCAGAAATCTTCCGCTTCTCAAGGAACAGATAGACAAATTTGAGCCGGATATAGTCTCCGTTATTGATGACGAGCATGCCTATCAGTTGCGTGAAATGCTCGGTCACCCTGCTGTGCCGAAGATACTGTCGGGCGATGGCGGATACAGGGAAGTCGCGTCGTGGAAAAAGACGGACATGGTTGTGTCGGCCATAGCCGGAGCGGCGGGGCTTTCTCCGACGATCGCGGCTATTGATGCTGGGAAAGACATCGCGCTTGCCAACAAGGAAACAATGGTTATGGCAGGGGAGTTGGTCGTAGCTAAAGCCGCATCGCGCGGAGTGAACATTATTCCTGTTGACAGTGAACACAACGCCATCTTTCAGTGTCTGGCAGGTCACAACATAAAAGAAGTAGAGAGGCTCATACTTACAGCCTCGGGAGGACCCTTCTTACACCTCCCTCTGGAGCAATTCGCGTATATAAAACTTGAAGACGCGCTCAGACATCCAAACTGGGAAATGGGACGGAAAATCACCATAGACTCCGCGTCCATGATGAACAAGGGGCTCGAAGTCATAGAGGCCGGATGGCTGTTTGGTATGGATGTGGGCAGGATAGATGTCTGTGTTCACCCGCAGAGCATCGTGCATTCAATGGTGGAATATGTTGATGGTTCCGTTATAGCTCAGATGGGGGTGCCCGATATGAGAGGCCCCATATCGTATGCCCTTTCATACCCGGAAAGATTGCAGGGTGCGGTGGACACTCTGGACCTGTGCAGTGTCGGAACGCTGGAGTTCATGTCCCCTGACCATACTAAATTTCCGGCGCTGGAGCTTGCATATGAGGCTGCCGGGAGGGGCGGATCCGCGCCGGCGGTTCTGAATGCGTCGAATGAGGTGGCCGTGGATGCCTTCATTGAAGATAAAATAGGGTTTGGGGATATTCCTCTCGTTATAAAAGAGGTTCTTGATTCACATCGAACAAAGGAGATTGACACCGTCGAGGATGTTCTCGATGCAGACTGCTGGGGACGAATCAGGGCCGTAGAGATTGTTGAGAAAAGGAAGGTATCTTGATTGGTATAAATATTATATCGGTGATAATCCTGCTGGGGATATTGATTTTTGTGCATGAACTGGGGCACTTTCTTGTGGCAAAGTGGTCCGGTGTGGGCGTGCTGAAATTTTCACTCGGGTTCGGTCCCAGGCTGGTTGGTAAAAAAGTGGGGGAAACGGAATATGTGCTATCCGCGATACCGCTTGGAGGGTATGTGAAGATGCTTGGCGAATCCGGAGATGAGGAGGAGCTGTCACCGGATGAGGAGAAGCGGTCATTCCAGAAACAGTCCGTTCTGAAAAAGATAGCGATAGTGGCGGCAGGCCCTCTCTTCAATTTCCTCTTTGCCATTATTGCTTTTGCCGTGGTGTACGCCGTCGGAGTTCCCGTTTCCACGTCC
Organism: Deltaproteobacteria bacterium; assembly: GCA_019313695.1. Taxonomy (GTDB): domain Bacteria; phylum Desulfobacterota; class Syntrophia; order Syntrophales; family UBA2210; genus UBA2210. The sequence continues at coordinate 18,075 of JAFDAS010000035.1, read as the reverse complement.
AGGATTGGAGACGTACAGGAAGCCGGAGCGGCCTTTGAGGCGGGCATGCAGAGCGGGGATGTCATTGTCGCAATAAATGACATGGAGATTTCACGCTGGTCGGAACTGGCGAATGTTGTCAGCGGTAGCAGCGGCGACAGACTCAGGATAAGCGTAGACAGGGGGAATAAATTTCTTAATATACACGTGACACCTGAACTTGTAAAATCTAAAAATCTCTTTGGCGAAGAGATCGATACCTATCGAATAGGAGTAGGTATATCCGATGAAACGTTTATGGAACGGCAGGGCCCGATGGGTGCACTTTATTCCGGGGTTAAACAGACATGGGCGTGGACAAAGCTTACATGTCTCGGTATTGTCAAGATAGTACAGGGAGTTGTTTCCCCGAAGGAACTGGGCGGACCCATACTGATTGCGCAGATGGCGGGCTCGCAGGTGCGCAAGGGCTTCTTGCCCTTTATATTTCTTATGGCGGTATTGAGCGTGAACCTGGGGGTGTTGAATCTGCTGCCGGTTCCTGTGCTTGACGGAGGACATCTTTGCTTCTTTCTGATAGAAGCTGTTACGGGTAGGGAGGTTAACATAAAGTGGAGAGAGGTAGCACAGCAGGTTGGATTTTTTCTCCTGATACTCCTGATGATATTTGTTTTCTATAATGACATAGCCCGAATACTAAGTAATTGAGTGTCAAAAGCACAACGGCACAACAACCCGAAACTCGAAAATCGAGACGAGCGTTGCGTTGCTTGAGGATGACAATGTCCTGGCCGAACTTTTTATGAGTACGGGAAGAAATCATGCGGAAACACTTCTGCCGACTATTGAGAAGCTGTTTGCCTCCGTGGGGATCAAGGCAGAGCAGAAGGCGCCCTTTTCGGGTATAGACCTGCTTGCCTTTACCGTGGGACCAGGTTCCTTTACTGGATTGAGGGTGGGTGCAAGCACCATTAAAGGTCTGGCATTTGTTCTGCAGAAACCGGTTGTCGGCATTTGTACTCTGGATGCGCTTGTCCTGAACGTTTTGGACCTTCCGCTTAAAGAGGTTGCTATTTGTCCTGTTATGGATGCCGGAAGGGGAGAGGTATACACCGCGCTCTATGTCCACTCTGAAAAGGGGGCATATGAGAAGACGATAGAAGAATGCGTTGTACGTCCGGATGAATTTCTGGATTCAATGGACGGAGAAGTCATGTTCCTGGGTGATGGAGTTGAGAAATACCGTCATGTTATCGAGGATTTGCTGCCTGGCAGATCGTTTTTTGTGCCCCCACACCTTAATCACGTAAAGGCGCGCACAGTGGGTCTTGCAGGGCGGAAAAAGTTTCATGCCGGTGATATATCCGATATAATGACCCTGACTCCTGATTATCTCCGTGCCTCTTACGCGACAAAGGGCTGACGGCTTCGTAAAAAGTCAGTTTTCTTCACTCAGAACTCCCGACTCGTCGGGACTGTCATTGCCCGGCTAAACAATCGGGGACAGGTTTAAACCTGTCCCCACTGGTCCTGCGTGAATGTGTTGACACAGGCCGTTTTATCTAATATAGACCGACTTGGCTGGTGTGTCTGATAAAAAGAAACGGTTTGAAGCCGATGGTATTTCTATGAATAATAAAACTTTTCCCATTATCCCCGACGGGTTTTTCTTCATCATACCCCTCGCTGTCCTGGCGGTAATATTTGCATGCCTTGGAGTTACATGGGCGGGCGTCTTTTTTCTTGCCGCCACTCTTTTTGTGATGTGGTTTTTCCGTAATCCCAACAGGGTGACCCCTGAAGACGAAAAGGCGATAATATCACCCGCAGACGGCAGGGTTCTAAAGATAGAAGAGGTGGAGGAAAAAGAGCTGCTGAATGAGAAGGTTAGAAAAGTAAGTATTTTTATGAGCGTCTTTAATGTCCACGTGAACAGGGCGCCCTGTACCGGCACGGTAAAAGCGATCAGTTACAGGAAAGGCAAGTTCTTCCCCGCGGATCTTGACAAGGCGTCAGAGCTCAACGAGAAAAATTCAGTTCTTATCGAAACTGAAGATGGAAGAAAGATACTTACCACGCAGATAGCGGGGATAATCGCAAGAAGGATAGTCTGCTGGATCAAAGAAGGTATGCAGATTCAGAAAGGTGAGCGTTTCGGGCTTATCAAATTCGGTTCGCGCCTCGAAGTTTTTATGCCTCTCGATACCACAATTCATGTAAAAGCCGGAGACAGGGTAAGGGCTGGAGAAACCAGAATAGGATATCTGATATGAAGAAAAAATCCAGAATAAATCGTGACAACATGAAGAAGGGCATTTATATACTCCCGAACCTTTTCACGACGGCGAGCCTGTTTTTCGGATTTTATTCGATAATAGCCTCCATAGGGGGAGATTTTTCAAAGGCAGCCGTTGCCATAATAATATCCTGTATCCTGGATGGTCTTGATGGAAAGATTGCCAGAGTCACAAATACGACCAGCAAATTCGGCGCCGAGTATGATTCTCTCTCCGATCTTATTGCGTTTGGCATGGCGCCGGCAATCCTTGCATATTCATGGGCGCTCGTATCGTTCGGGAGATATGGATGGCTTGCCGCATTTCTCTTTGTGGTATGCGGAGCGCTCAGGCTTGCAAGGTTCAATGTGCAGATCGGCATTATAAACAGCAAGGTATTTAACGGCCTGGCCATTCCGGCAGCCGCGGTTGTCATCGCTACGTCAGTCCTGTTCTTCTATTATCTGGGTGGGGAGGGGCAGTTTAATCACGTGTCTGTTCTGGCGGGTACCGTTGCCCTGTCTCTGCTGATGGTAAGCAACATAAAATACCATAGTTTCAAAGACATGGATTTCTTTTCGAGAAAACCCTTCATGACCTTTGTTCTGATCATATTTATGCTGACGGTAATTGTGCTTGAGCCGCAGATTATGCTCTTTGTGCTGGCTCTGAGTTATAGCCTTTCCGGTCCTGTATGGATGTTATTTAAGATTGCAAAGAGACAGAAACAGGGCGAGGCGGAAAGATATGACAACAGAATATAACTACTCAGGCTGATACGCTATTAATCAGCCTTCAGTCTATTTGTCTGGTAGTTCCTGTAAAAAATACATAAAAAGGTGTCTGTATGAGAGAATATAATGTTGCCGTTGTGGGCGCGACGGGAGTAGTCGGAACAGAGATGATAAGCACGCTGGAAAGAAGAAATTTCCCGGTAAAAGAGCTTATCCTCCTTGCTTCGGAACGCTCGCTGGGAAGGGAACTGACTTTCAGGGGCAAGGATTACCCTGTCAGGGTTTTAAGTGAGGATTCTTTCAAAGATGTTGAAATAGGGCTGTTTTCTGCCGGAGGAAATATCAGCCGGCGATTTGCGCCTGTAGCTGCGAAGGATGGTTGTGTAGTTATAGACAACACCAGCGCCTTCAGAATGGAACCGGACATCCCCCTGGTTGTCCCCGAGGTGAATCCAGAAGATATCGGCGCATATGGCACAAGGAGGATTATAGCGAATCCCAATTGTTCGACCATACAGATGGTTGTGGCGTTAAAACCCATTCATGACGCGGTCGGTATAAAACGGATAGTGGTGTCCACGTATCAGGCTGTGTCCGGTACCGGCAAGGATGCCATTGAAGAGCTTACAGGACAGACCAGGGCGCTCCTGAGCCTGAAAGAGCTCGAGATAAAAGTGTACCCACACCGGATAGCCTTTAACTGTCTTCCACACATAGATGTATTCCTGGATAACGGCTATACGAAGGAAGAAATGAAGATGGTCGATGAAACCAGAAAAATTCTTAAAACTCCCTCCATGGCTGTTACCGCTACGACAGTGAGAGTGCCGGTTTTTTACGGTCACTCGGAATCTGTTAACATTGAAACAGAGAGAAAAATCACCCCGGACGAGGTGAGAGAGATACTTTCAAGCGCCCCCGGAGTCACAGTAATAGATAATCCGGATCTGTCGGAATATCCCCTTGCCAGTGATGCAGCCGGGAAAGATGATACCTTTGTCGGGAGAATCAGAGAAGATGAATCCATCCCGAACGGGATAAATATGTGGATTGTGGCCGACAACATAAGAAAGGGAGCTGCCCTGAATGCTGTGCAGATAGCTGAGATACTGATCGATAAGCACCTGGATTGATACATGAGAATAACGGGAGGACGCGCGCGGGGCAGGAAAATATACGCGCCGAAGAGCGACAAGATCAGAGTAACTTCCGACATGGTCAGGGAGTCACTGTTTGATATTCTTCCGTCCATGGAGGGGGCATTATTCCTGGATATATTTGCGGGTACGGGCAGTGTCGGCATTGAAGCGCTCAGCAGGGGAAGCGCCGGAGTCGTGTTTATTGAAAAAGAACCGCTTCACGCGAGGACGCTTGAGAAGAACCTGAAGCTGTGCGGATTTGAAGAATTAGGTGAAGTGATTGTTGCGTCTGCAGAAAAAGGAATTCATGTTTTGTCGGGACGCCGCCGGCGGTTTGATGTTGTATTTGCCGATCCTCCCTATGACAGAGGACTGGCAGCCCCGACGAGTTGGGGTCTGCTTGGAAAGAGTGGCCTGATCTCAGGGGAAGGCACCCTGGTTGTGGAACATTCCTTCAGAGAAAATATAGCGGACAGCGATGAATTTGTTCTGACTGATCAGAGGCGATATGGAGATACTGTAATATCTTTCTTAAAATTAAGATTGTAAAAAGGGGGGAGTAAGAAAAATGGGAAAAACGGCGGTATATCCCGGTTCATTCGATCCCATAACAAACGGTCATGTGGATATAATTGACAGGGGACTGGGTGTATTTAATAAGATAATTGTCCTTGTCGGATATAACCCGAACAAGTTGACGACTCTGTTTTCCGTGGAAGAGAGGGTCTCCATGATCAGAGAGGTCGTTGGGGATAATCCCAGGATTGAGGTTGATTCCTTTTCCGGTCTTCTTGTGGATTATGTGAAGAAATCGGAGGCGTCCTGTATATTAAGAGGGCTCCGGGCCATGTCTGATTTTGAGTATGAATTTCAGCTGGCCCTCATCAACAGGAGGCTGAATAGAAAGATAGAAACGGTGTTCCTGATGACCGGATCCAAGTGGTTCTATTGCAATTCCGGCATCGTAAAAGAGGCTGCCGGTTTGGGGGGATCGGTCAAGGGTATGGTTCCCGACCTTGTTTTAAAAAGACTTAAGGAAAAACTTCCTGATATGAAAAACAACAATTCGGGAAGATAACAGCAGAGACGTTTATAACCAGGGAAAGACTATATGAAATTTGCGAAAAGAGTAGAAAGGGTAAAACCTTCACAAACACTCGCCATAACCGCAAAGGCAAACGCGCTCCGGGCGGAGGGGAGAGATATTATAAGTTTCGGCGCCGGTGAGCCGGATTTTAACACACCCGTGAACATCCGGGATGCGGCTGTCAGCGCGATACAGGATGGATTTACCAGGTACACTCCTGTAGGAGGAATACCTGAACTTAAGGACGCCATCATTGAAAAATTCCGGCGTGACAATCAGCTCATATATAAAAAATCGGAGATAGTTGTATCCTGCGGCGCGAAACACGCACTTTACAACCTCGCGCAGGCCCTGTTTGACGAAGGTGATGAGGTTATTATCCCGTCGCCTTACTGGGTTTCTTATCCGGACATTGTTCTGCTTTCCGGCGCTGTGCCCTCAATTCTTGAAACAGGAGAGGCGGATGGTTTCAAGGTAACCCCTGATCAACTCGAGGGCGCAATCAATAAAAGAACGAAGGCCCTTATCTTGAACAGCCCCTCCAATCCAACCGGATCGACATATACTTTTGCGGAGTTAGAGGCGCTTGCGAAAGTTATAGTCGAAAAGAACATACTTGTAATCTCGGATGAAATCTATGAAAAAATTGTATATGGCGGGTTTCCCTTCTCCAGCATTGCCATGGTCAATGAAGATGTGAAAAAACTTTCAGTTGTCGTCAACGGCGTCTCGAAGGCTTATGCCATGACGGGGTGGAGAATCGGATACGCCGCCGGCCCGGAAGATATCATTTCAGCGATGACAAAGATCCAGAGTCAGAATACATCAAACCCGGCATCAATCTCCCAGAAGGCCGCGGTTGAAGCGCTGAATGGAGATCAGGGTGTAATAAGTGAAATGGTTGAAGAATTCGGAAAAAGGCGTCATTATATCGTAGACGCCCTTAATGGCATGACGGGTATAACCTGCATGAATCCCGAGGGGGCCTTTTATGTCTTTCCCGACGTGTCTTCACTGTATGGCAAGAGCTATGATGGAAAATTGATAACAGGTTCGGCATCTCTTGCGGAATATCTTCTTGATGTTGCAAATGTTGCGGTGGTTCCCGGTATTGCTTTCGGCAGCGATGATCACATACGTCTTTCCTACGCCACGTCTATGAAAAACATCCGGGAAGGTATCACGAGGATTGAAGATGCCGTAAAAAATCTGGGATAGAGGTGTGAAATGATTCTGGGAATAATCTTGATTGTTGCGGGTGTTCTTATAGCTGTTTATCCACCGCTCTTGTCGATCATAGTAGCGTCTGTGCTCATACTTATAGGCATAGGGGTAACCTCAATCAGTTATCGATTTAAAAAGATGCAGAAGAGATTTGACGATCCGTTCCTTGATTTCTTCTTCCGTTTTTAGGTAAAGCAAATTTTCCCACTGAAGCCAGCCTTATTGATTTTAAAGATTACCGGGCTGATCCGGTTGAGAATAGGAATGTGTCCTTTGGGGGTCGGCAAAAAGCGGTCTCTGAGGGTGATCCGAGTTTAAATATGTCTGTAATGGGTGCAAAAACAGGGGAGGGCTCTTTTTTATATGCTTTTAGCTTGACTTGACTTTTTTATCCCATTATAAAAGAAGGCTTTCAGGGTTTATGATTTAAAACAATAAGGAGGAGGTTGGAATTATGAAAAGATATTTCGGAAAAGTTTTTGTCGCTGCAATTGTTCTGGTATTTGCAGTATCCATGATGCCGGGAGCCGGACTTGCGGCTGATACGATAAAACTGGGCGTCGCCGGTGCTCACAGCGGAGACCTTGCGTCCTATGGGATACCTTCCGTGAAGGCCGCTGAGCTTGTGGTCAAAGATGTCAACGCGAAGGGGGGAATCCTGGGCAAGAAGGTGGTACTTCTTGTGGAAGATGATGTATGCAAACCGGAGGTTGCTACAAGTACAGCTACAAAGCTGCTGTCTCAGGGTGTTGATGTTGTTATGGGGCACATCTGCAGCGGCGCTACCAAGGCCGCTCTCGGCATATACAAGGCCGAGAACATTATCTGCATGGCGCCATCCGCGACGAACCCGGCCCTGACACAGAGCGGCGATTACCCCAATTTTTACAGGACTATTGCCTCGGATGATGCCCAGGCACGGCTTGAGGTGGATTACGCGCTTGATGTACTGAAAGCCAAAAAGATTGCCGTACTGCATGACAAGGGCGATTATGGCAAGGGATTGGCGGAATTCGCGAAGAGTTTTATTGAACAAGACCCCAGAGCTGAAGTGGTGTTGTATGAAGGCGTCACGCCCGGGGCTGTCGATTATTCAGCTGTTGTTCAGAAGATAAGGCGTTCAAAGGCAGATGCGGTGATATTTGGTGGTTATCATCCCGAGGCGTCAAAGATTATCATGCAGATGCGCAAAAAGAGAATGAAGACGGTGTTTATTTCTGATGACGGTGTAAAAGACGATACCTTTATCAAGGTTGCGGGTAAATACGCGGAAGGTGTCTATGCCACCGGTCCGAGAGACACATCTTCGAATCCTCTGGCGATTGCCGCTATCGAAGCGCATAAAAAGGCATATGGCGCTGATCCGGGCGCATTCTTCCTTAATGCGTATGCCGCGACACAGGCCCTGCTGAACGCGATTGAAAAAGCAGGATCGACCGACTATGACGCGGTTTCAAAGGCCCTGAAAACCGAATATGTTGAGACACCCTTGGGGAAGATTAAATTTGACAATAAGGGTGATGCTACCGGAATCGGCTTCTCCATATATCAGGTGCAGAACGGCAAGTATGTCGAACTAAAATAGTGCAGAAGGTAGAGTAATATTAAAGCCTTATCAGGGGGCAGGCGCTTGTGCCTGACCCCTGATTTATTGATATTCAGTAACCTGGAAGAAGTTAAGGTTTCCCAAAAACGTCATGCCGGACTTGATAAGCCTGCCCCGTACTTGATACGGGGGCATCCAGAACATATTGAAATTACTGGATTCCGGCTTCCGCCGGAATGACAAAAAATGGTGCTTTCTGACTTTTTACGAATGCATCAAGTTTAGGGGATAGATTTATTTAAGATGGATTATTTTCTTGAGTTGTTTCTGGGCGGACTTACCCGCGGGAGTATTTACGCCCTTATTGCCCTCGGCTATACCATGGTATATGGCATTATCGGACTGATAAATTTCGCCCATGGTGAGATTTACATGATCGGCGCGTTCACCGCGCTGATTGTAATATCCGTTCTTACCCTTATGGGTATGAACACACTTGCCATACTTGTAATAGCCGGAGTGATTGCCGTCATATATTCGAGCGCCTATGGCTATACCGTTGAAAAGATAGCCTATAAGCCACTGCGCAACGCGCCTCGTCTTTCGGCCCTCATCAGCGCCATCGGAATGTCTCTGTTTCTACAGAATTATGTGCTCCTGGCGCAGACATCCGATTTCCTGCCCTTTCCGTGCCTGATTCCTGACTTTGAGTTTATGGAGCCGTACGCGCACATCATCGGTTCGACGGAGATCGTTATCCTCATAACAACGGCTGTTGTTATGGTTCTTCTTACCATCATGATAAAGTTTACGAAGATCGGCAAGGCGATGCGGGCGACATCCCAGGATAAGACGATGGCGATGCTGGTGGGTATTAATGTAAATCGCGTTATTTCCGTCACGTTTATCGTGGGTTCGGCGACGGCGGCGATAGGAGGAGTGCTTATAGCTTCTCATGTCGGCATGATTAATTTCTATGTCGGTTTCATAGCAGGGATAAAGGCATTCGTCGCCGCGGTTCTGGGGGGGATCGGAAGCATCCCCGGGGCCGTTTTAGGCAGTTTTATACTGGGTTGGACAGAAAGCTTTGCTACCGGATATGTTTCGAGTGATTATGAAGATGTTTTCGCCTTCCTGTTTCTTGTTCTTATTCTGATCTTCAGGCCCGCGGGCATTTTGGGACGATCCGAGAAATATAAAATATAGCGGGATAATCTATTTTTTGCAGGGTTTTATAAATTGATTAAATTTAATGAGATAAAAAGAGCCTTTCTGGTGTCCATATGGTTCATGTTTTTGACGTTTCCTATTATGGTAATCCGCGTCAATCCTGTGGAACGGATTGTGGAATGGCGCTGGAAGAACATGATACTGGTGGGAATCGGGAGCTTTCTCCTTTCGTTTGTCTGGAATTATCTCATGAAGCGAAAGGAACTTGGTGTCAAAAAGACCGAGGCCGGAGAAGAAACGGGCACGATTCCCCTGGCCCAGAGAATCCTGGGAGAGAAAAGGATATACATACCCGGTCTGGTTGCCATTGGGGTATTCACAATGGTTTTCCCTCTCATTTTTTCAATGTATCAAACCACTATCATGACAACGGCGTTGATCTACGTCATGCTTGGGCTGGGCCTTAACATTGTCGTGGGCCTTGCGGGTCTTCTCGACCTGGGATATGTCGCCTTTTACGCGGTGGGCGCTTATGCTTACGCCCTGTTGAATTATCACTTCGGACTCGGTTTCTGGATGGCGTTGCCGATAGGAGGGGTTCTGGGGGCCATCTTTGGAATACTGCTGGGTTTTCCGGTGCTCCGGCTCCGTGGAGATTATCTTGCCATCGTTACGCTGGGATTTGGCGAAATCATACGCATTATTCTGGAAAACTGGAATGAATTTTCCTTCGGACCCAGCGGCATAGCAAATATCCCGAGGCCTTCCCTGTTTGGAATAGATCTGTCGGTCCACAGCTCTATAATATATATCTATTACATTATGATTGCCCTGTGCCTTTTTACTGTTTTTGTGGTGAACCGTCTGCAGGACTCCAGGATCGGCAGGGCGTGGATCGCGCTCAGGGAGGATGAAGTCGCCTGCGAGGCCATGGGGATCGACAAGGCAAAAACCAAATTGACGGCATTTTCCCTTGGAGCGACATGGGCGAGTATGGCCGGGGTTATGTTTGCGGCAAAAACTACCTTTGTAAATCCAGCAAGCTTTACCATCTGGGAATCGATCATGATTCTGTGTATCGTTGTGCTGGGAGGCATGGGGTCCATAATTGGGGTTATAGCGGGGGCGCTTGTGTTGATACTTACACCTGAATATCTGCGCGCGTTTTCTGAGTACAGGATGCTGGCGTTTGGCACGATGCTCGTTGTGATGATGATCTTTCGTCCAGGCGGGTTTATACCCAATGTACGCCGCGTATATAAATTTGAGGGCGTGAAGAGCGCTGACAAGAGCTGATAAGATATGGAACCTGTACTGAAAGTTCAAAACTTAGGTATGAACTTCGGGGGCCTGAGGGCGCTTGATGATCTGGACCTGGATGTCGACAAAAATGAAATTGTCGCTCTTATCGGTCCCAACGGCGCGGGGAAGACCACCTTCTTTAATTGCATAACCGGAATATATCCCCCCACCGATGGTGATGTGCTGATATTCACGCATGGCAGTGACAGGCCGGAGAGGATAAATGGCATAAAACCGAACAGGGTTACCGAAAAAGGTCTGGCCCGGACCTTCCAGAACATCCGTTTATTCCCCAATATGACAGTCCTTGAGAATGTGATGATCGGACGTCACTGCCGCATGCACGCGGGTGTGTTGGGAGCCATACTGAGAGGCAAATCGACGATAAAGGAAGAAAAAAAGGCGGTGGAAGACAGCTATGCTATCCTGGAAAAGATAGGTCTCGCCCAGTTTGTGGACGAGTTTGCCAAAAACCTTCCATATGGGGCGCAGAGACGTCTCGAAATAGCCAGGGCAATGGCCACAGAACCCTTTTTGCTTCTCCTGGATGAACCCGCCGCGGGTATGAATCCCAACGAAACACAGGAACTTGACGAGCTGATAAAACAGATTCGTGACGAAGAAGGGATCTCCATACTCCTGATAGAACATGATATGAAACTTGTTATGAGCCTGTCCGACAGGATATTTGTCGTGGATTACGGCAAGAAGATCGCGCAGGGCACCCCGGAGGAAGTAAGGAATAACCCTGTTGTAATAAAGGCCTATCTCGGAGAAGAGGTTGATGCTTAAGCTTAAGAACGTACAGACCTTCTACGGAAATATCCAGGCGTTAAAGGATGTCACCATAGAGATTTCAGAAGGGGAAATAATCACTCTCATAGGCGCGAACGGGGCCGGAAAGACCACGACGCTTATGGCTGTCTGTGGCATAGTCCCGCCGAGATCGGGCGAGATATCTTTTATGGGCGAACCGATAACCGGTATGGAGCCGGACAAAATCGTCTCACTTGGCATCTGCCAGGTGCCTGAAGGCCGTCGCATCTTTCCCTATCTGTCGGTTGCCGAGAACCTTGATATGGGCGCCTTCCTGAGGAATGACAGGGCGGAAATAAAAAAGGATATGGAATATGTCTTTGATCTTTTCCCGATCCTCGCGGAGAGACGTCATCAGGCCGGAGGGACATTGAGCGGGGGAGAGCAACAGATGCTGGCTATATCCAGGGCGCTTATGGCCAGGCCCAGGCTCCTTCTTCTCGATGAACCTTCACTCGGTCTTGCCCCGCTTATTGTCAAACAGATATTTGAGATATTAATCAAGATAAACGCGGAAAATAATACAACCATTTTTTTAGTGGAGCAAAACGCCAACCTGGCGCTCAAGGTAGCCGCCAGGGGCTATGTCATGGAGAATGGTCGTATAACACTCACAGACTTGTCAGAAAACCTCCTTGCAAATGAGGAAGTGAAAAAGGCATATCTTGGCTTTTAGAACCCCACTCTGTCATTTCGAAGGAGTTTTCACGACTGAGAAATCCTGGATTTCTCCCTGCGGTCGAAATGACATTTCTTGATTGACACGATACCACTCTAATCTTGATGAACTCGTAAAAAGTCTGTCATTCCCGCGTAGGCGGGAATCCAGAAGCGTATAACTATTTAAAAACACTGGATTCCTGTTTTCACGGGAATGACAAAATTGTGCATATTTCGATTTTTTACGAAAACATCAATCTTTGTTGCCCTGTGCCTTCTGTTGCTCCCCGAAACCCAGCGTCTCCAGGTACTGAAACCCGCCATCCTTCACATGCATCATCCCAACTTCTTTCACCACATTACCGTCCTTATCCATATTCATGACCCCGGATATTCCACTGAATCCTTTTGTGTCTGCGAGGGCTTTTCTTATATTTGGTCCTGCCGTGGACTGAGCCCTTTCCAGGGCATCTATCAGCAGAAAATATGCGTCCGCTCCGAGCACGTCGAACCTGCCGGTTTTGCTCCCTGTTTCCTCTTCATACGCGTCGATATATAATCGGACGATATCCGCAGGCGCGCTTCTTCCATCAAAATCACCAGTGAATGTAACCCCTTCCACATATTCGCCCCCTGTGCTGATAAATTCGGAAACATGCACATTGCTGGAAGAAAGAATGTGGGTGTTGACCCCCATGTCCACAGACTGTCTGCATATAAGGGCAACCGTGGAATAAGAATCCGGCAGATAAAGCACATCGGGTTTTGCCGCTATTATTGATGACAGCTGGGTGGTAAAATCCCTGTCTTCCGTCTGGCAGTACGCTATCGCGACTATATTTCCCCCCATTCTGGTGAAATTCTTCGCGAAGATGTTGGCCAGCTCTATGGAATGATCCCTGTCTATGGTCATTAGAACAGCCGCTTTTCTTGCCTTGAGATTAGAACAGGCGTACCTGGCGGCAGCTTCACCCTGAAGGGAATCGGTGAGACACACACGAAACGCGTATCGCCTGCCCTTTGTTGCCATGGATTCCGTATAAGCGGGAATAACCGTAGGCGTCCCTTTCTTCCCGGCGATAGTTATTCCCCCAAGTGGATCAGAACCGGATATCTCTCCTATAATTGCACAGACCTTATTTTCTTTGATCAGTTGGATGGTGGCGCCGGCTGTGCCTGTATCCTCCGCCGCAGTGTCGACCAGAAACAGCTCTACTTTTCTCCCGAGCGCTTCCGGCTTTATACTGTTCGCGATCCTGATGCCGGCATATTCGGTCTGTCCCTGGGATGCCATGGGACCGGTCATGGGCAGATACACCCCTATTCTTATGACGCCCGGTTTTTCCGCTGCGCAGATGGAGGATGAAATGCCAGAAATTAAAAGCGAGACAAGTATGATTATTAAAGATTTTTTAAAATCCATATCTTTCTCCCTTGTTCAGCGTTGCGCCCCTTTCTTTCTGAAAATCAACCTTACAGGTGTATTTTCGAAACCCAGTTCCTCATGTATTCTGTTGGCCAGATAGCGCTCATAGGAAAAATATACAGCCTTTGCTTCGCGAACAAAAAACACAAAGGTGGGGGGTTTTACAGATATCTGGGTTGCGTAGTTTATTTTATTAGGCCTGTTCCTGTAGCGTGGGGGAGAGAGCCTTTCAGTGAATTCCGCGAGTTTTGTGTTTAAGAGAGATGTGGAAACTCTTTTTGTATACTGATCATAAACATTGTCGATAAGATCGAATACCTTTGTCAGTCTCTGCCCGGAGAGCGCCGATACGGAGATTATGGGTGCAAAATCCAGATATTTCAGGCTGTCTTTTACATGTCTTACATGTGTGCCGATCGTGGAATTGTCTTTTTCAATAAGGTCCCATTTGTTCAGGATTATAATGCATGCCGCGCCTCTCTCATAGGCCAGACCGGCTATTTTTGTATCCTGCTCGGTGACGCCTTCCTGCGCGTCTATCATAATAAGGGCTATGTCACACCGGTCAAGCGTCTTTATTGCTTCTATAACACTGTATCTCTCCAGTTTCAGACTGACCTTGCTCTTTTTCCTTATTCCGGCGGTGTCTATCAGGAGATATTTCCTGTCATTAAGGTCAAAGGCGGTGTCCACCGAATCCCTCGTGGTTCCGGGTGTGGGATTGACTATCGTGCGCTCATATCCGAGAATCTTGTTTATCAGGGAGGATTTCCCCACATTGGGTTTTCCGATTACGGCTATTCTTATCCTTTCTTCGGTTTCTTCTTCGACAGGGATTTCCGGAAGGTGCTCCACGACGTCATCCAGCAGATCGCCCACACCGAGCCCGTGCTGTGATGATATGGAATAGATACGATCTACGCCCAGCCTGTAGAAGTCAAAGGCCAGCTCTTCCTGCCTGGGATTGTCTATCTTGTTTGCAACGTAGAAGACTGGCTTTTTTGTTTTCCTCAGCAAATCCGTAATCTCGATGTCCGAAGGGGTAAGGCCCTCCCGGCCATCCATAAGAAAGATGATGGCATCGGCTTCCTCGATGGCCAGGTTTGTCTGCTCACGCATCTGTATAAGCATTCTTTCACTGGTCGCGGGCTCAAATCCTCCCGTATCGATTATCATGAATGTCTTGCCGTTCCAGTTAGAATCCGTGTAGTTTCTATCTCTTGTGGCTCCCGGCTGGTCGATGACGATGACTTTTCTGGTTTCAGACAGCCGGTTGAACAGTGTTGATTTTCCGACATTCGGCCTGCCTACGATTGCTACTATTGGTTTCATCTATATTCATCCTTTATTCATTCGAATATCCGAATTCTCCAAGCATTCTCGAATTCTGTGTCCAATCCTTCTGCACTCTGACAAACAGCTCCAAGTATATCCTGGTACCGAAAAACTTTTCCATCTCCAGCCGCGCGCCGGTTCCTATCTTTTTCAGCATGCTGCCCCTCTTGCCGATGATAATGCCTTTCTGTGAGTCTTTCTCCACATTTACAGTTGCCTGTATATGTATCAGACCCTTTGCCTCATCCTCCTTGAAAGACTCAATTATGATGGCGGTTGAGTAGGGCACTTCCTTGTGTGTTAATATGGTTATCTTTTCCCTGATTATTTCAGCCGCTAAAAATCTTTCGGAACGGTCCGTTATCATGTCATCCGGGAAATATTGCGGTCCTTCCGGCAGGGTATTCCATATTATATCCAGGAGCCTGTCAACATTAAATCCCTTCAGGGCACAGATGGGCACAATCTCTTCAAAGGGATGAAGGTGCCTGATATTGTCAATCAATACCAGCAGTTTTTCCCTGTCTATCAGATCGATCTTGTTAATCACCAGCACGACAGGCATCTTCGTCTTTTTGAGTGATTTTACGATAAGATTATCGTCTTCACCGATCGGCACCCCGGCATCGATAAGGAGGAGCAGCATATTTACATCATTAAATGTGCTCATCGCGGCTGATACCATCTGGCGGTTGAGCGGTGTTCTTGCCTTATGTATCCCCGGGGTGTCCAGAAAGATAAACTGGCCCGCCTCGGTATTCCTGATCCCCATAATCCTGTTTCTGGTTGTCTGGGGCTTACGTGTGGTTATCGCTATCTTTTCACCCACCACGAAATTCATGAGAGTAGACTTTCCCGCGTTTGGCTTTCCTATGATTCCAACAAAACCTGATTTAAACAATGTTGACTCCTTGTATTATCTTTAGATTAACGCGCGCGAGGTGGAATAACACATCAAACACACTGGTTCAAGCCATATCAGTCCGTCAATCATTATTGCGTGCATCACGGATGGCGCCGATATGCAGGGCAAGGCCTCCGCTTGCGGTTTCGCGATACAGCGGCAGAAGATCGCGACCGGTCTTATACATCGTTTCAATTACCTGGTCGAGAGTAACATGATGGCGGCCATCGGAAAAGAGCGCATATCTGGCACAATCGAGAGCGCGGAGAGCGGCCATAACATTACGTTCGATACATGGAATCTGCACCATACCGGCAACAGGATCACAGGTAAGGCCGAGATGATGCTCGAGACCCATTTCGGCAGCGTATTCTATCTGAAAAGGAGTAGCGCCTAATAACCCGGCAGCGGCGGCAGATGCCATGGAACACGCAACGCCGATTTCACCCTGGCATCCTACGTCCGCACCGGAAATCGAAGCATTGGTCTTGGCAAGATTGCACACGAGACCGGCAGTAGCAATAGCTTTCAATACCATGCTTTCATCGATAGACATGGTTTCCTGGAGATATCGCAATATGGCAGGCAAAACGCCCGATGAACCGCAGGTGGGAGCGGTCACAACGATTCCGCCCGAGGCATTCTCTTCACTGCCGGCCAGGGCATAAGCGGCTAGGAGACAGGTTCGTTTTTCCGAAAGGTTTTCGGACTGTTGATAAACGCTCCTCGCTTTTCGCGCCAGATGAAGCGATCCAGGGAGGACGTCTTCGCAGATCAGTCCCCTGTCGATGGTGTCCTGCATGGTTTTCCAAACCTCGGCTAAATAATCCCATATACCCTCATCTTCCTGTTCATCAACATATTTCCACAAGGGCTGACCGGAATTCTTTGACCATTTGAGGATTTGATCCATGGAATTAAGATTATAGGTTTGATCGGTTCCCGCTGCTGTTTCCAAAAGTGAAAATCGGTCATCTTCCTGCAAGACACCTCCGCCCACACTGAAAACCATCCAGTTGTCTGTGACATTTCCGTTAGAATCAAGAGCCTCAAACAACATCCCATTGGAATGCTGAGAAAGGACGACATCGTCTTTCCAGATGATTTCAACGGGAACTGGAGCCAGAGCGTCTATGATTGCTTTATCGGTCAGGTGTCCCTTGCCTGTCGCTCCCAGTGAACCGTGAAGAGTTACCCGGTGGGATGCGGCATTCGGGTTAAGTCCCTTCCATCTGAGAGCGGCATAACGCGGCCCCATAGTATGACTGCTCGATGGTCCCATTCCGATCCGATAAAGCTCACGAAGAGATTGCATAGCCGATACTCCTTTTAATTCCCTCAATTTAAAAACTCTTCCATTTCACCTTCGGTTAGCTTGGCAGTAAAACGTATAATCTCCCTAAGTTAGCAGTCAACAGCACCGTAGTTCCCAATCTAAAATGCATTATTTTCAATCTAAAAGATGCCATCTGGCCAGCAAGCCCCTGCTGTCTGAAATATTCACTCACATTTTAGATATGATGCTTTCTACAAAAGTCTGTCATTCCCGCGTAGGCGGGAATCCAGAAGCGCATAACTACTTAATCCCGACTCGTCGGGACTGGATTCCCGTTTTCACGGGAATGACAAAATTGTGTATATATTTCGACTTCCAAGTAACTTAAATTTACAAATTCGCTATAAGTACTTAATATTGCGAAATATTTGCCAGAAATAACGGATTTGCTAAAAACATAAGTTACAACTTCCAATTATAATGCCGACGTGTTGGCATAGCGGAGCTTTTTACGAGTCCATCAGATATTGCATTGCCGAAATTAGTAAGGTGCCCCTCGAATTTCATGTTTTTACGACCTCGTTCCCTGCTTCGGTTGTTATATACCGCTGCTTGCTGCTCGTTGGTTTTTCAGGAATGGTCATAGCAAGTAGCCCTTGCCGGAGAAGAGGTTTTAGATAGTTTGCCTGGAAAGTTTTCCAGTGTTTAATACCAATCAGTTCCATGATTTCCGAGGATTTGCGCGGTTCCTGGCAAAAATTCAAGACTTGTGCGGTGACTTGTGCGGTGACTTGGTTCCGACTTGGTCCCGACTTGGTGCCGACTTGTGCGGTCTCTTTCAAAACTGCAAGGGGATGAGCAGAAAAATAACTCACAAATTCACGGATTTCATAACTGCGATGATACACTGCATTGACAAGGGCTTCTTCCAAGGCATCAAAGGGATAATTGAAAAAACGATCCGCCTCGGCCCTGTCAGGATGCTTGATAACGATCTCCTCAATCACACAAGGCACTATCACCGGATGGTAGTGCGGCGTAATTTTATAGCCTAATTCCAAAATTTCTTTCTGCATGCTGTCCAGTCGCTCAGCCGGGATACCGGCAGTCAGTTATCCTTATTTATAAGATTAACAATTATTTTTGTTATGACGTCTTTTTCCTTCGGATCACTCATGGCAATCATCAGCGTCAATGCAAC
>JAFDAS010000004.1 GCA_019313695.1 Deltaproteobacteria bacterium | reverse complement strand
GGCTACCAATACAGATAATCCTTGACGGGGGAACGAAACTGTGAAATCATAAACATAACGTAACATACTATTATCAATAGATAAAACAGATTATGTTACGTATAGGTAGGTGAAAGTCATATGCGGGTTGGCCTATATGGCGACAAATCTATCGCCGACCCGGGATATTCGTTGCCGGTATTCCAGCCTTCGGATGTGTTTCTTGATCGTGATGAACTCCCACATGTATACCCAGGCATCCACATGATATTTCCTGCCGTATATCAATCCCCGATCAACCACTTCTTCCAGTAAAAAGGGCGCGGACAGGACTGAGAGAATCTTCTTATCTCTCTCTTCGATAACCGCCAGATATCCTTCCATACCTGTGCGGAATTCTTCCTTGCTGAGAATGCCCGCTTCATGGCCTGTTATAAAGAATTCGGCATCGATGTTCTCTATCATACGACACGATGATATAAACTGATCTATATCACCGTCGGACCCGCAATACCATGGCCCGAATGGCGTGAGGTCCAGGTCAGCCACATAGACCGCGCCGTACCGGGGAAAGTACATGCAACTGAATCCACCGGAGTGTCCCGGAGCACCGATGACATGCATCTTCACCTTCCCAAAATCCAATACATCCCCCCATGCGTATTCCCCGTCCAGTCGGGCGGTCGAGAGCCACCATTCATGGTTGTTCTGGGGTGAGTAAGGACTTTTCTCGGTTGCGGGATCGGCGATCCGTTGCAGCCAGCCGTCGACCCATTCCTTCCCGTATACTTCTTCTATGCCGATAATTGGTGGTATCGCTCTCCTGTCGCGGAAACAAGGGGCCTCTTTTTCATTGATGAAAATCCTGGATTCATCGAAAAGATAATTGTAAGCGATATGATCGAAGTGAAAGTGCGTGTTGAACACCATGTCGATGTAGTGCTTTTGTTTCAATTCAGTCAGGCGCCTATACCCGGCCCCGGGATCAATAAGGACCTTCACGTCATCATCGATAAAAATAGAACGGCAGTGGGGAAATCGGCTGCCGTTTTCTCCGGGAATAACCTTTATCGGGCCAAGTCGTGACTTAACAGTTTTTCTCCTTTAGAAAAAAGGGAGTCAACCAGCACGGCCAACTCCCTGATTTTCTTATGGTGCCGAAGCCGAGATTTGAACTCGGACAGGCATAAGCCCACTAGACCCTGAACCTAGCGCGTCTACCAATTCCGCCACTTCGGCGCTGAAAACTATGGAACGCTTATACTTAATACACCCTGATATTGTCAAGTGAAATTACCCTTGAAAATAATGCCATACATGTTATTGTGCTTCTCTGGAACATAGTGGTTTTTCCAAAAAGATTCTTTTCACGGAATGAGTTATGAAAATTATACGAAATATTGACAATATCCCTGAAGACCTGACAGGGTCCATCGTTACGATAGGCAACTTCGACGGCATACATCTTGGGCACAGGGAAATCTTCAGAAAAATCGTAAGGGAAGCCAGAGAAAGTAATAAAAAGTCGGTGGTCATTACCTTTGATCCCCACCCGCAGAAGATCATACACCCGGAAAGAAGACCTTTCTTCCTGCTGACCCCCCTGAATGAAAAACTGGACCTCATAAAGTCCTGCGATGTGGATGCCGTCATTCTGATTACATTTTCTATCGAGTTTGCCAGGATAACCGCCGAAGAATTCGTAGAGAATATCCTGTGGAAGAAACTGCGTTTAAGCAAACTGCTTGTCGGTTATGACTATGCATTCGGAAAAGGAAAGGGAGGAAACGCGGAATTTCTAAAGGCATCCGGCAGGAAACTCGGCTTTCAGGTAGAGGAAATCGGCGCCGTAAAAACAGACGGCATCATTGCCGGCAGCACAGGCATACGCCTCGCAGTACTTGACGGAAATGTCAAGCAGGCATCAGAAATGCTGGGAAGACCCTATGGCGTGAGCGGCACTGTCGTCGAAGGTTACAGGCGGGGCACCGACATCGGCTATCCCACGGCCAACATAAAATCCGAAAAGGTAATTCCCGCGACAGGCGTCTATGCTATCATCGCCGAGCTTGAAGGAATCAGGCACCAGGGCGTCATCAATATAGGCTACAACCCCACTTTCGGCAACGAAGAGATTTCAGCGGAGGTGCATCTGCTCGATTTTGAAGGCGATATATATGGAAGGGATATCACAATACTCTTTATAGACCGGCTGCGTGATGAAATAAAATTCAAAAGCCCCGAAGAACTTGCCCGGCAGATAAAAAGAGATATCGAAAGAGCCAGGGAAATCCTGTCATCCTGCGCGGAAAAGAATCGGGGACAGGTTTAAACCTGTCCCCACTGCTACATATGATCAAAAGATGAAGATAGAACACCCGCACGACTGGAACGTCAGCTATGACAGAGCCAGAGAGATACAGAATGAACTAAGGGGAAAGCTCATCCTTCACGATGAAAACCTCCCCGATAAGATAAAAACAATAGCCGGCGCCGACATCTCCTATTCAAGAGGCAGCAACACCTTTTTCGCAGTCGTTATGATCCTTGATTTTCCAACCATGGAAATTATCGAGCAGGCGTCATCCAGCGGAATGATCGACTTTCCCTATATCCCAGGTTTACTTACCTTCAGAGAGGGACCCGTACTTCTGGAAGCCTTTCGGAAACTGAGCCTCTCGCCCGATATCATTATCTTTGACGGACAGGGGATCGCTCATCCGAGGGGTATTGGTCTTGCCTCTCATATGGGACTGTTTCTCAACACACCATCCATAGGCTGCGCGAAGACAAGACTGGTCGGGTCATACGATGAAGCAGGAAATGAACCGGGCGATTTCTCTCCCCTTGTGCACAATGGTGAAACAAGGGGCGCCGTTCTCCGGACAAAAAAGAAAGTGAACCCGGTCTTCGTATCACAGGGGCATAAAATAGGGTTTGACATGGCTATAGACATAACCCTGTCAAGCTGCAGAGGATACAGACTACCCGAACCCACAAGGAAGGCACACCTGGCCGTTAACGAGATAAGGCTGAAACAGGAAAAATCGGAGACAGGTTTAAACCTGTCCCCACTGGTCTAATCCCTGCTGAATCGAACATTATAAACATAGCTTTCCGCCTCGCTTTTTGTGTGCTGGGAATTTATATAGAAGGAAATGCCCTCAATATCACGCGGCTTCCCGCCATCAATGTCGGGAAACAGCTTTTTGTAATCTTCTCCCAGATTTCTCTTCTCAGAATACCATTCGCTCAACTTATCGCTCTTGTTCCTGAGCACTATATATCTTACTTTGCTCGCAAGTGGCTGCGGGCTTGTGACTACGGCATCTTTAGGACACTCCACTCCCCATATATAACCTATTGTGGGAGTTTTCAGTTTCGCGGGCCACCCGGTGGGCTTAAAGGCAACGTATATCTGAATAGCCTGGTCATCGGTGTCGGCCTTCCTGACATCCGCGCCAACGGGCAACCTGGTGACTTTCCATTCCCAACTAAGAAAGGGGTATTTCCCTGTCTCAACATCCATTTCTTTTTTTATTCCGAAAGAGGATTTGCTGTCGCTTTTCATGTGCAGGGCGTATCTATCGTCTACCTTTTCAAGAACAAGGCTGGTAACCCCCTTTTTCTCAACCAGTTCCCAGCCTGACGGGGCACCCTCTTCCATTTTTTCTGAATCAAATCCGGCAACGGTCAGGCTGTTGTCCCCACCGGCTATAACCGCTCCCGGCAGAGTGAGGATAAAAATTGTTATAAAAGAAAATAGCAAAAAAGATCTACCACTCCTCATGACTTATTCCCCCTTTCTTGTTCATAGAGACCCATTATGTCGGTCCGCGTAAAGATGGATTCGACCCTCTTTACATGTTGCTCTATGTTTTCCCTTCCACTTTCCTCCTCGCGATCAATCAGTGTTATCACACGATCAACGATGAGCCCCGCTCCCTGGGCTTTTTCAATGGCAATTATGGTGGATCTCCCCGTGGTAATAACATCGTCGAGGATAGCCACTCTTTCTCCTTCTGTTATGTTTCCCTCTATCGCGCTCCTTGTGCCATGTTCCTTGGCATCCTTCCTGACGATGAAGGCCTTGATGGGCCGATTTCTCTGATATGATATCACGGAAACAGCGTTGGCCATCGGATCCGCCCCCAGGGTAAGTCCTCCAACCGCTGAGATTCCGGAATCTTCAAGCATATCAAATATAATATTTCCTATCAGGTTCATTCCCTCCGGATCGAGGGTCGTGGGTTTGCAGTTAAA
Source organism: Deltaproteobacteria bacterium (assembly GCA_019313695.1). GTDB lineage: Bacteria > Desulfobacterota > Syntrophia > Syntrophales > UBA2210 > UBA2210. The sequence continues at coordinate 56,443 of JAFDAS010000004.1, read as the reverse complement.
ATAAAAGTTGCTCTGCTTTCCGGAAACTAATGTAAATGGCGGATCATCCCTGTAACGGAAGGTGCGCTCCACTATCATGCGTGCCAGTCTTGCCCTCATTTCGCTATGGTTCATTCTCAAATCATCTCCTCTGTTTTACTTACTGTTTTCTTTCGCCCTTTTCTCAATCTTCCTCACCCTTCTCATGATATAGTCAGGGTCCAGCCGCTGAGTCTCGCGGTACTCGGCCGCGGCCATATCAGACCACCCCTTCTTATCATAGTACAGACCCAATGTGAAATGCGTCTCCGGATTGCCGGGATTTATCTCCAGGGCTTTCTCAGTCTGTTTTATAGCCTGATCAAGATTGCCCGCACCATAATATGCCCTGCCGAGATAAAATCGTGTATCACGGTTGAAGAGATTTATCTTAAGCGCGATCAGCAGGATTTTCCGCGCTTTGCTAAACTCCCTGAGGTTTATATAAGCTATCCCCAGACCCACCACAACGCGTTCATCATACGGCCTTATCTTTCTCGCCTTCACATAATAGGAAACGGCCCTTTTGAACTCCCTCTTTTTGGCATAATTCACGGCAAGATTGGAGAGCGCTTCGAAGTAGCCCGGGCGTATCTTTATGGCCCTTTCATATTCCCTGATGGCACCGTCTGTGTCCCCTTCTATATCGCATATCCTGCCAAGAAAAAACCGGTCTTTACTGGCGGTTGAACACTTGTCTATGGCTTTCCTGTAGTATTGTATAGCCTCTTCACGGTCTCCCTTTTTAAAAAAGATCTCGCCAAGGCCCTCGTATGCCGAATAGTATCCCGGATAGATTGTGATCGCTTTCTCATAGTAGGGGATGGCCTCGTCTCCCGATTCCTTCAACCTGTATGCCTCTGCCAGCTTGTAATAATATTTGGCAACCTTGGGATTAGTCTTGATAGCTTTTTTATATTTGTCTATCGCCCTGTCGTATTTTTTGCTGGAGAAATATTTATTTCCCTGGAGATAATAGGTTTTTGACGACGCACAATACGCCTCCGCCGCGAAAAACAGCAAGACAGATAAAGACAGCAAAACAACTTTTAAGACCGCTCTTCTCATGGACAAAAACTCTCTCTTTCCAAAATCAGCTATGGTTGCCTTAACACAAATCGCACAGGAACATCCACCGACATTGGAACCGGAGACCCCATTCGTCTCGCAGGTTCGAACTCCCACGTCTCAACCGCCTTTACGGCGGCTCGATCCAGAACCGGATGCCCCGAAGATTCTTTTACCTTCAACCCTGCCACATTGCCCTCAATCGATATCGTTGCAGAGAGAAGAACCCTTCCTTCATATCCTCTCCTGCGCGCGATTGCCGGATATTTTGGAGGCGGATTGTTTTTATAACGGGGCATGGCAGGCACTATAATTATTTTTTCAGTCGGCCTGTCTTTATTTTGCGTGACATGAAGAGATGGCGGGGCTTTGAACATCTTTACGGGTGCAATCTCCCAAGGAAGATTGGGCTCTTTTCTCTCTTCTGTTGGACCAAGCTCTTCTTTTTTTACTATTTTTTCCGCCCGCTTTTTTAACGCCCTCTCTTCTCTGCCGTCCGCCTTGTTCTTCTCTTTTTTTGTTTCATGCACCTCGACTTCGGACTCTTCAGAAACTCCTTTATATGCAGAAACAAGCGATATTTCAAGGGTCTTATTCTCATAGATTTCAGGAAGGGTGAAAACAGCCGGAATACGCACAAATGCCGCGCCGCAGTGAAGGGCGACGGCAATGACAGCCGCAATCACAAGATCTTTCCCCGGCATTATTTACGGTCCCGTAAAGTGTTTTTTGATCCGGCCCCTGACTCCCGATTGTCGATCTCTGTTTTCAATGATAGTCCGGAGATACCGGCCTTCTTCACCGTATCTATGACCGACACAACAGATTCGTAAGACGCCTCCCTGTCACCGGAGATGATAATCTTTGTTCCAGGCAATTCCCTGTGGAGAAGAACAAGCCGGGAGAGAAGGGTCTGAGCATTCATTTTCTCCCTGTTGAAAAATATTTCTCCATTTTTCTTTATCGCGATTTCAGCACAATCCTTCTCCTTCACCTGCGCGGCGGACGAAACCGGGAGGTTAACAGGAATTCCCCTGTTGATGGTCATCGACATCGCAAAGAATATAAATGTCACAAGGAGAAGAAAAACGACATCAATCAGAGGTATCATTTCGATGCGTGCTTTATCTGTGTGTTTTCTTGAAATCTTCATCAATGCTCACAATGAGGGTCACATCTTAATTATTAACTATTCGGCTTTTTCAAAAAGTGTTCCCCTCCTAAAACTCCGAATAGTTAATAATTAAGATGTGACCCTCCCTCAAACAGTATCTCCAGGGTAGTGCCATATTTCTCCATCTCATGCGCGGTCTTCTCGATCCTGGACAGAAAATAGTTGTAGGGTATAAGGCTGAAGATCGCTATGGCAAGTCCAAAGGCGGTGGTCAGAAGGGCCTGCCCTATTCCCGCGGTAATCATAGCTGGGTTCTCCACACCCGCGCTCCCCAGCATATTGAAGGAATATATGATGCCTGTGACCGTTCCCAGAATCCCTAAAAGGGGTGAAAGGGTTATCATCGTATCAAGGACAGGGAGATACCGTCTCGTTCTCGCGATTTCTTCATCGGCGCTCATACGGAGGGCGTCTTTCAGTGAAAACTCCCGATGGACGATACCGCACACCAGGACACGTACAACCGGGTCACGGGAATCCACTACAAGCTCTCTGGCCTCTTCAAGCTCCCCTTTTTCAACAAGAGACATAAACCTGTCGAGCAAGTTCCTGTCACGCCTTTTCTTCTCCCGCATCCAGAATATACCCCTCTCTATGACAATGGTAAGGGATACCAGGGAGCAAAAAAGAAGCGGGTACATTACTGGTCCGCCCTGATAAAAATAGTTGATCATCTGAATTTCCTTTCACCGCACAAGGTTAAAAGCCAATCGAAACTCCTCCCCTGACGGTAATATCCGGCGATGGATAGTAGGTATTTGTCGCGCCTTCATATCCCATTGTAGAGTACTTCTCGTCTGTCAGATTTTCGATACCAAAGAAGGCCGAAAGCTTGCGGCCGCCGGATTCGGGGGCATACCGGAGGAAAAGGCTATAGACTGTATAGTCATCCATCCGCTCGGCGCTGTTATCGTTGTCAAAGCCCAGATAACTTTTTCCGACATATCGGACTTCAGGACGCAGCATGAGAGTATATGGCAGGTATATCTCCAGCCCGGCATTGGCCATTTTCTCGGGAACTAAAGGCACCTTTTTGCCGACATTTCCGCCCTCCCTGAATTCCGCATTGTGATAGGTGAAGTTGCCGTAAAATCTGGCCAGGTCCTTCAATTTATATGACATTGAAAACTCGGCTCCTTGATGTCTTGTCTTGTCGAGGTTTTCATTCCTGCCATTATTCCATGCGATCTCATCTTCCATGTCAATCCTGAATAAAGTCAATCCGATCTTCAGGTTTTCCAGAGGATAAAACCGGGTGCCTATTTCATAGCTTTTGCCTTTTTCTTTTTCAAGATCTATCAAGAAGACATCCGTTCCAACTCCCCAGTATGATGCCTGCTCATCGGTAAACGGATAGCGATACACCTGGGCATATTTTGCAAACACCTTGGATTTTTCCCCTATCAGATAAACCAGACCTGCCTCATACGCCTCTCCTTTGTGAGTCTTTTTGCTGTCAAAGGGCATCGTTCCTGTTGAAAGTATTTTATTTCCTTTTATTTCCGCCCTTTCAGTTCTATACCCGGCGCTCAGGATAAGTTCTTTAAGGATGTTGAATTCGTCTCTGAGGTAGTAGCCGAGGCTGTTTTTCGTCAGTTCTGCAGTAGATGTTTTTAATGTCTTTTCACGATCACTGAATTTATCAACATCAAGGTTCTCATGGTAATAATCCAACCCTAAAATCAGCTTGTTTCCATGCCCGAAAATATCCTTCTCCAGTATATATTTTGGCATGATTCCGTATGTGTCGATGTCCACAACGGAATAGGAGGAGTATGATGCATAATCGGCAGTGATCTCCTTATTGCTATATAAAAAATTAACATCAAATCGTCCGAAATCACCCAGAAAGGATTCCATCTTAAGGGTGATATTACTATATTCATTTGATGCGTCATCATTTGAATACCCCGGCTGATACTGTTTTCTGTTCTGTTCCATCTCAGCTTTTGTCAGGCAACCCGGCATGTCAAAGTCAGTTCTGTTAAAGGACACCCCAAGGGAAATATCAAGATAATCGCTTGCATCATAACCCAGATCTAATCCAGCACCCTTCGATGCAAACCTTGACCTGTCTCTGTAGCCGAATGTTTTCTGGTTTTCACCGGTCAGGGAGTACGAAAGCCTGTCATAAGAGCCGGTTATTCCCACTCTTTCATCATGCAGGCCATAGCTTCCTGCTATAACCGAAGCGCTTATCCGGGGTTTTCCTTTGCCCCTTTTTGTGATGATATTAATCACGCCTGCAACAGCGGAGTCGCCATACAGAACGCTGGAAGCGCCCCTGACAACTTCTATCCTTTCAACATTGTTGATAGGTATCTGAAGCCAGTTTACACCTGACATATCCGGTCTGTTCAGTCTTCTGCCATCCAGCAAAACAAGGGTTCTGCCAAAACCGTTCTCTCCGAAACCCCGCATGTCCACCACTGCCTGTGAAGGATTGCCGCTGAAAGTTTTGAAATTAATGCTTCCCAGCTTTTCCAGAACTTCTACTATGCTGGTAGCACCGGATTTTTTGATATCCCCGGCAGTGATAACGCTGACATTTGCCGGAATCTTGCGAACCTCTTCTTTGTCTCTGCTTGCCGTGACAACAACCTCTTCCAGCGCCACAGTGCTTTCTCCCTCCTCCGCAAAGGAAGAAAACGCGAAAAGGGTGCACGCAAACAACACTGCGATACCCACCAGAAACTTTTCTGAACTTCTCATAATGAACAAACCCCTTTCCCCTTCGAAGCCATCAATGTTATCCTCGGCAATCCGTTCAGAGGATTGGCATCCACCAGAACATCGGTTTCATAAACCTCCCTTATATTCGCTTCCGTGATAACTTCACCCGGCGCTCCCAGGCTGTGAATACGTCCGTTCTTTAACAGCATAATTCTGTCACAATAAGCGGCCGCAAGGTTTATGTCATGAGTCGCGGCAAGGACGGTAAGCCCTTTTTCTCTGTTCAACGCCTTCATCAAACCAAAAAATGCCGCCTGATGTTTTATGTCCAGGAATGCAGTTGATTCATCGAGAAGGACTACCTCCGGTTCCTGCGCCAGGGCTCTCGCTATGAGAACTCTCTGACGTTCGCCTCCACTCAATTTATCTATGCTACGATCCGCCAGTGAAATGGTATCCGTCATCTCCATAGCCTCGCGCGCTATCTCAAAATCTCTATTCCCCTCAAATCTCAACATCCCCAGATGGGGTGATCTCCCCATCATCACAATCTCAAGCGCCATGAAGGGAAATATCATGGCAGAATCCTGGGGCACTACCGCGACGAGCCTGGCAAGATCCCTCCTTCGCATACCCCGTATATTGTTCCCTTTAACGCTGATGTCACCCCTCTCCGGCGCAAGGATGCCGTCGATAACCCTGATGAGTGTGGTCTTACCCGAACCATTGGGACCTATTATACCCAGGAATTCTCCACGGCGGACATCGAAGGAAACATCTCTCAGCGCCCACACGTCTTTATACCGAAAGTCTATTTCTGCCACTTTTATAATGGACACAGCCTACGTACTCCTCGTTCGCAAGAGATATATAAAGTAAGGCGCTCCACACAACGCGGTAACAACCCCGACAGGCAGTTCCATGCCGGGAAATATAACCCTGGCTACAGTGTCGGCGATTACCAGGAACGACGCGCCGAAAAGGAATGACGCCGGAATCAGCAACCTGTGATCCGTCCCCAGCGCCATTCTCATCATATGGGGAATGACAAGACCGACAAATCCTATAATGCCGGTAAAAGATACCGCGACGGCAGTCATAAGCGAACCCGCAAAAAACAGCACAATCTTTGTCCTCTTTACATCCACACCTAACTGCATGGCTGTCTCCTCGCCGGCAACGATCAGATTCAGCGGTCTGGCGTAACAATACACAACACCGGTTCCGACGGCAAGAAGGAGGCCCATCAGCATGATCTTGTCCCCGTCGGCCAGACTCATATCGCCCATCAGCCAGAAGGCGATATTGTGCAGATCAGCGTTGGAACTGATGGAGATGAAAAACATGATGACCGCCGAGAAGAAGGCGTTGACGATAACCCCGGCAAGGAGAAGTGTATTGGAATCGAGGCGCCCTTCCCTGCTCCCTATCACAAAAACCAGCGCCACCGTCAAAACCGCACCCAGAAAGGCAAGCGCTGGAATGCCGAAGGGGACACAGCCCGCGCCAATTATTATACCTATGATTGCTCCCACAGCGGAACCACCTGAAACTCCGAGTATATAAGGATCCGCCAGAGGATTCCTGAGAAGCGCCTGAAACACTACCCCCGCGGTGGAAAGCGCTGCGCCGACGATTCCGGCAAAGATGATCCTCGGCAGGCGGATCGAGAAGAGGATGGTTTTTTCAGAAGGCGCCAGGACAAGGTGGCCTTCGCGCCACCCGGATACAATACTCCTGAGTACCTTGGAGGCACCGATACCGGCCGTCCCGGTCAGAACAGATACAACCGCCACAACCACGAAAACGATGAGCAATACAGCGCTTACCCTGGCTACTTTCGCCGGGGTGGTGACTACGGGTCTTTTCATGATACACCACTGTACCCGGGCGAGGGTGCGGAACAATACCGATAAGTCAAAGTTGTCGAACTTTTTACGAAACCGTAAGGATTGTAAAACAGGCAAAACACTTCGTGGCACACCTCCCTCGAGGATTTGCGGGTGGACCGGTCTTCCGGCTCAGGGCACCCTACTAACCCGCCTTCCCATCCCGATTGTATCGGAACAGTGGCTGTTTTGGGTTTTCGTTCCCTTCACGGCTGCGGGGCAGCGGGGGATTTTCACCCCTCTTCCTCACATCCACCCGTGTATTGATGGATACGCTTATACTCCTTTAATCAGACTCCTGTCAAGGGGCGCGCCTTCCCAGGCCGCTCTGATTATCATCAGAAAATCTTCATAATCGCATTCTTCGGGATTGTAAACTATTGATCCGTCATCAAGGGCCGCCTCGGCGATATCCTCCAGTTTTTCTCTCGGCACCATACGCCTTCCGTCTCTGTCTTTGACTTCTTCGAAGAAACGGGCGTGTCTTCCGTCTGTAGCATCATGCATGTTCTGATTCATCTTACGAATATAGGCAACCGTCCCCTCCGCTCTCAGATGTTTCGGCGTACCGACGTACACTTCCGCTCCCGCCAGCGGCAGCAGAAGTTCACCTGTAAAGTGAGCTCTCTTGTGCATATTATACTCCAGACCATATGGGAGCAGTATGGACATGCACACCCCATGAGGAACACCGCACACGGAACCGGTCGCGTGTCCGAGAGCATGAACCACGCCTACCAGAGAATTGGAAAATGCGGCTCCGGCCAGGGTGGCTCCATTTGCCAGGGCAAGGCGCCCCTCTCTGTCGGAGGGGGTTTTTATCACATTCAACAGATTACTGCTGATAAGGCTGATGGCGGCTATCGCATTGGCGTCGCTCATGGGATTTTTGGCCAGACCTGTATAGGCCTCAACGGCATGTGCCATGGCATCCATGGCGGTCGACGCCGTGAGAAACGGGGGAAGTGTAAGGGTCATACGTGAATCCAGTATGGCAACATCCGGTAGAAGGAAATAACTGGCAAAGGCCATCTTCAGATGTCTCTCATGATCCTTTATCACGGCAGCCAGAGTAACCTCTGACCCGGTCCCGGAAGTTGTAGGTATTACAAGAAGCGGTTTTAATGCCTTCTTCAGGACACCGACACCGCTGAATTTCATCAGGTCGTCCGCATTCTCGGAGACCACGATATTTACCCCTTTGGCCGTATCCATAACCGAGCCGCCGCCCACCGCGACAATGGAATCGCAGTTATTGTCCCGGTACACATCCGCCAGATGGTTGACAACTTTCACAGACGAATCCTGCGGCACATCATCCGCCATGGCTCCTATGTCAATTCCATCCTTTATGGCATCAACCACTGTATCAACCAGCCCGGCCCCGGAAACACCTTTATCCGTGATAATCAACGGCCTGCCGGCATGTAACTGCGCGAGCGCTCCAGGAATTTTTTCAAGCGCGTCATGACCGGCAATCATCTTGACCCGACAGCAAAATTCATAGTATCCAGATAAATACATAGGCTTGCTCCTTAACTATTCAGGTTATCAGGTTCATGGTTCAACAGTGAACAGTCTTTAACTGCGAATCTTGAGCTCTTCTTTGTAGTATTTCACTTGACCCCTTGAATCCTTGACTCCTTGAACCCTTCTATAGATAACACATTTATTTTGACTTAATCTCAGTTACAACTAATCGGGGGATGACCCTCAGGAAGAAGTTATCTGTTTGCCCTCCCAGGCGTGTTCCAGGATCACCATGCAATCATCCAGATTAAATCCCAGGCGACCTTCCCCGACAGCCGCTCTGGCCACACCGTCCAGGGCATCCTTTGAAATGCCCGCGTCCTTCAGCGTAAGAGGGATATTCCCCCTGGTAATATCGTGTATTTCATGTTGCATATCGTAGATGAAATTGATTGCCTTTCTGGCCTTCAGGTTTTTCGCCGTGCCGGCATATATCTCGAAACCGGCAATGGGCAGCAGCATGTCAGACATGTGATACCCCTCACTGTCAATATTGTATTCGAGAACATATGGCAGAAGAATACCCATGCATATTCCATGTGGAAGTCCGGAGATATCACCCGCAGCCCACCCCAGATCATGAACCATTCCCCTTGGGGAATTCGAAAAGGCAATCCCCGCCATGGTGGCGGCATTAGCCAGCGCAAGGCGCCCCTTTTTGTCGCCGGATCTGACCACATTGGCCAGGTTTTCTCCCACAAACTGCATAGCGGCATAGGCGTATGTATCAGTCATGGGGTTCTTTGCCGGACAGGTATATGACTGTGCGCTGTGGGCAAGGGCGATCATCGCAGTGGAAACAACCGCGTCCGCATTCTCAGATGTAACCATGCGAGGGTCAATAACCACGAGATCCGGCATCAAAAAATGCGAAGAGAAGCTCAATCCTCCCAGAGTGGCAAACCTGGATGTCTCAAAGCCCGTCCCGGAAGCGGTCGGCACAAAGACAAAAGGGCCCAGGGGACTTTTTATCAGATCTTCTCCAGCGGATTCTTTAAGGTCCTCGGGTCTCCCGGAAACCACGATATTAAGCGCCTTGGCTGTATCCACCACAGCTCCTCCACCCGCTGCTATAATTGAATCGCATCCGGTATCGCGATAGTTATTCATAAGTCTTCTGACCAGTTTAAGATCGGGGACCGGAGGGACGCCATCAAAGATACCCAATGTTATGCCCGAATCCTTAAAAGCGCCTGTGATCTTTTTTATCAATCCCTTCTTTGCAATCTCTTTGTCGGTGATAATAAAAGGTTTTCTGGCGTTCAGGGCATCCAGCTCGACGGGGAGGTGTTCCAGCGCCCTGTTGCCTGAATTTATCTTTACCGGACAATAAAATTCATAATTATCTGGGAAGAACATAGTGTGATCCTTTCAAGGTTAAAGGTCCAACAGTGAACCATCTTTAACTGTGAACTTTGAACCCTTTTCAGTTAATCTTTGTTGGGTTTCGCAAGCTCTACCCAACCTACATGATTCAACTTTGAACTCTTCTTTGTAGTTTCTCAGCATTTCACTCGAACCCTTGAATCCTCGACCCCTTGAATCCTTCCATATCATCAGTAACCCAATATCGAACGAAAATATATTCGGACCCGGCCGATATACTTCCGGCCAAACGACCATGCAGGATACCGTTTCACCGCCAGTCTGGCGATAAACTTAGGAAGCAGGTAGACCTCCCCTATATCCAGCACACGGACAATCGCACAGACGTACGGCACCTCTCCGTCAACTATCATGCGATTCCTGGCACTTGCGGCGGCCGTACTCTCCTGAAAAGTAAACATCAATATGGCAGCTTCAATATTTTTGATCTTCATATCAAGATCGATACGCTTGCCGTCGGGCTTCCATCCCATGTATTTCACGCGCCCCTTCTCATTCTTGCCCACAATCATATAAGGGCCCCGGGGCAGAACGCCGAGACAGAAAGTAAACCCATCCGGGAGTTTTTCAAATTCCTTTTTCACATCTTTGTCAACCCTGGCCGCTGCCTGAATAGCCCTGCCGACAAACCACAACATTATGGCAACATATGCCTTCTTAAAGGGTTTGTTCCCCGCTGTTATTTCTTTGAAATCATCCATGTTCTTCCCCCCTCCGATCGTAGTCCATGGTAACAGCGTCCACGGGACACTCATATGCGCAAAAGCCACATCCTATACAGGATTTCTCGTTCTCCAGGTATGGGTATCCGTGCGGATCTCCGGATACGGCTTCAGAAAGGGAAAGGCATCCCACGGGACACGCATCCATACATATCATGCACGACATACATTTTTTCCTGTCAAAAACAGGTTTCTCCCACCCGGAGCGTTTTATCATTTCACATACGATTCCAAATCCATCCTGCACTGCCTCTCTGGGGCATATCCTGCCACACGCCCCACATTCCAGGCAAAGCGCGTCCTCTATCACGTGGAGTTCCTCTTTCTCTCCATGAATAGCATCCACGGGACATACTTTCTTACACGCGCCGCATCCGTTGCATGCATCAGTTATTTTGTACGCCATTTCTTCCCTCCATGTCCCGGGTTATTGCGCTTCTATATCGAGCCTGGCCATACATTCCGAACCGGGCTTTCCCGTCCGGGTATCCCAGCCGAACTGTCCCCAGTAACTTTCCATCATTTTATCTATATCCACTGTCCTGCCCTTATTCGCGCCACCAGACAGGGGAGGCATTCCGACGGCACGGCCGCTTAATTTGAAATCCTTCGGTTCTATGCCATGCTTTACATTGAATGCCTGCCTCAGTGTCTGTATGCGCTCGCCGATCTCCATATACTCTTCCGGTGTCTTGTTCCAACCCGTTGCCTCGGTCAACCATTCAAAAGTCGGTATCTTCTTCGTCCCCAGAAAAGAGCCGAACATACAAAGCCCGGCGCCGTTCAACACATTCATGAATTTGCTGCACGCCGCGCCCCTGACGGCCTTCTCTTCATCCACCACGTATTTGCTTCCCTTGAAATAAAGCAGCCCCACTTTCGGCAACCCTTTAACCTTTTTCCACAACTGGAACATCTCATAGTAGAGTCCGGACCCTATTGTATGTCTGCCCGGTGTTGGCTCAACACTGTAGTGAAGCGCGAAACCCGGATCATTCCTGCCATCATGCATCGCGAGCTCCTGTCCCCCTGCATGTATCGTGAGCCGCTCCGCTTCCTTTCCCAGCTTCCGGGCGGCTATTCTGGAACCATCTGCCAGAATATCCCCGACACCCTCTCTGCTTACCATCTTGTCTATCAGGGCAATTATCGCGTCAGAGTTCCCCCATGAGAGTTCAAGACCGTCCGTGTCTTTCTTTGTAAGTATCCCCTCCTCATAACACTCAATGGCAAAGGCTACTGTGCCCCCCGCCGATATGGTGTCCATGCCGGCCCTGTTCAGGGTCTCATTGAGATGGAAAATACTGTCCACGTCCTCATTCATGCACAGTCCGCCCAGGGCAAGGACGGTTTCATATTCCGGTTTGTGGGTTTCGCTGTACTTCCCCGTCATCGAACAGATCCCGCCGCAACCCAGAGGACACGAATAACAGTGATACTTTATCATCTCACGGTCCGTGAACACATCCGGTCTGGTTGTTACAGACTTTTTGGGTCCAAAGTCCTCATTGTTTCCCTTCCAGTTTTTTATCGGGGAATCCCCCATCTCAATGGACATCTGGTTCATACTTCCCGTGCCCCATTTCCTGAGGAATATCTTGTACAATATACCGTCCTGGGCAAGCACTGTGGGCATTACCCTCATAAATGCTCCAATATACGGCATCATGGATCCAGGCACGAAGGGCGGCTGGAACTGAACCCATTTATTGCACTTCCGGCTCAGCTTTTTTATCCCCTCTCTGTTATGGACGGGGATTCTCTTCGCTCCTGCCAGAACCAGCGCCTTCAACCTCTTTGCCCCCATTACAGCGCCAAGACCCGATCTGGCAGCCATTCTCCCCCCGTCATTGCATATACCGGATATCAACGACAGCTTTTCACCGGAGGGACCTATAAGGGCGACCCGGGCACCGGCAGGCGCGTCTTCCAGCAACATCTTTTCGGCCTCTACCGTATCCCTGCCCCATACATGAGACGCGTCGCGAAGCCGGGCCTTCCCGTTCTCGATGTAGAGATATACCGGTTTGCTGCTTATACCCTTGAAGAATATCCCGTCATACCCGCATCGTTTTATGGCGGGCGAAAAATTGCCTCCGCAGTTCGCGTCACCCCAGCCGCCGGTCAGAGGTGATTTACCCACGACCATCCATCTACCCGCAAAAAGGCTGCCTGTGCCGGTCAGAAGGCCGGAGACAAAGCCCAGGATATTATCCGGACCAAGCGGGTCCGCGCCCGCGGGTATCCTGTTGTAAAGGATATAAGCGGCAAGTCCCATACCGGACAGGTATTTCTCATATACATCATCCGGTATTATTTCCTCTTTTATATCCCCCGCAGTCAGGTCAACCGTCAAAATCTTGCCCATGTATCCCTTGCCCATCACATATCTCCTCCTTACAAATCGTAAACCCGTCACAAGACAGGGTAACGAAGGCAGGCAGCTGCCGGTCACGGCTTTTATCCCTCTTCAAGACTACCTGATTTGGAAAATTTATAAAGCAAAACAGATATAAGTCAAGGAAAACTTGTCCTGCAACTCTCCCCGGCACGCATGTCTCCGCAATCCGGAGGCGTAAATTATTTGTAGAATTTTTGCAGCTGTTCAGGTATAGACCATTCAACACGACAAAACCTTTCAGGGAAAGAGGCTTCCATGAGATTTGATATCGCGAAGAGCGGGACAGGAATAGCATACGAGATACGCAATATAGTAAATATAGCGGAAAAGTTGAAGGAGTACGATGTTGATGTCACCTGGGAAAACATCGGAGATCCCGTAGTAAAGGGGGAAAAGATCCCTGAATGGATGAAGGACACCCTGACCGACATCATAAAGGATGATATTTCTTACGCCTATTCACCCACCAAGGGTATGGAAGATACCAGGGAATTTCTCGCGGAGGCGGTAAACAGGAGGGGAAAATATCAGATGAATAAAGATGATATCATCTTCTTCAACGGCCTCGGAGACGCAATCGCAAGATCATACAGCTCCATAAGGGTCGATGCCCGCATCATAATGCCGGAACCGACATATCCCACACATCTTCTCGCAGAGATTCATCATGCCTCCTTTCCGCCGAACACTTACAGGATGAACCCCTACCGCAACTGGCATCCGGACATCGCGGAACTCGAGCGAAAGGTGAAAAGCCACAATACTATCGTCGGCGCCCTTGTGATAAACCCGGACAACCCGACCGGATTCGTCTATCCCGAAGAAAGCCTCAGAAAAATTGTAAAAATCGCGAAAGAGTACGATCTCTTTCTCGTCTTCGATGAAACCTATCAAAACATTCTGTTCAACGGCTGTAAAACCGTTCCCCTTTCAGATATAATCGGGGATGTGCCCGGCATGAGCATGAAGGGCATATCAAAGGAGTTCCCCTGGCCAGGGGCGCGGTGCGGGTGGATAGAGGTATACAACGCGGACAAAGACGAGACCTTCGCAAGATACATAGATACCATATTAACGCAGAAGACGTCTGAGGTCTGCTCCACAACACTGCCGCAGATGGCCATCCCGAAGATTATGACCCATCCTGAATATCAGAAATATCTGAACACCAGGATCAGACACTACGAGAAGCTCTCCAACATAGCATACAATATCCTCAAGAATGTCCCCTATATTGTGGTGAACAGGACAAATGGCGCTTTCTACATGACTATCGTGTTCAATGAGGCGGTGCTCAACGACAGGCAGAAGTTACAGATAAAAAATGCCCCCATAAAAACCTACGTGGAAGAGATAACGGGCGGCCATATAGAAAATGACAAGCGTTTCGTTTACTATCTCCTCGGGTCCACAGGAATCTGCGTGGTTCCACTGACATCATTCTTTACCGCGCTGCCAGGTTTCAGATTGACACTGCTGGAGAAAGATGAAGGCAAATTCGAGAAAACGATAAATACGCTGGCGGAAAAGATCGTGGAATATGTCGAGTCTTCAAAATAAACACGATTTTGATCGTTAGGAATCAAGAATAAATAAGTTATACAGATTGCGCCGTAATTTTGTTTGTTTTCAAGGCGTGTTGAAGCGGGCATAACGAGTTATGTAAGCTTTGACACAACACCGAAAACAAGTAAAAGGACAAGCAAGGTGTATGAGTTATTTATTCTTGCTGACTTAGGTTCTACATCACCCGCTTGATAATATAGATGCTGAGGCGGTCTATCACGTCTTCGGCCTCGTCCCCTATCTTTTCGATGAACTTCGCGAAGTCGCGAATATGCCTCTTGTGACTCAATCTCAAGCTCTCGTTTCTGAAGATGCGCTTCTGGAGCCTGGTAGACACGATATCTCCCTCAGTTTCCCAGAATATGACCTTGTGCATATGATTGCATGCCTCATCTATCTCCCGGAAAAAGGCCTTGCAGGACAGGACGGTAGATTCAACAGCGTTTACGCCGGAGACAATCAGCTCCCTGAAGTCATCGTGAAATTCGGGTGGAATATCCGGGTGCTCTATGTCGAAACGCCATATAACGGCCTTGTAGTGGTCAAGCAGGGCGTCCATATTTTCGAGAAGCTCCATTACGTCTCCGCGAGACTCAGGAACCAGTGTCTTAGTATATAAAAGATGCTCAAGGGTTCGACGCAGGGCGTCCCCCCGATGTTCAAGGTCGTTCATTTTGTCCCGTTTCTTTTCAAAGGCTTCGAGATCGCCTTCAAAATAGTCGTCAGTGGCCTCACCAAAGAGCACTCCCGCCCCACTGACATTGTCAAGAAACTCGTCAAATTGTTTCCCTGTTTCCTCGCTATCTTTAAGTATGCTGGATTTCACGATTTTTTGTTCCTCGCTGGGTTGAGGGATTAAATATTATGAAAAAACCTTCCGCCTCGCATATCCGTCGGGCCTTCGACGCACCGGGAGAGACTATCTCATGAAAAATTCACTGGCATGGAACAGGTCATGGATATGGGCAATCTTGCCTTTCAGTCTCCTGTTGAATAGTTTGTCGTCCTTTTTTATTCTCCATGATGGAGATATCCCGGCAAGGGCCTCTTCCATCATCCACTTATGAATAAAAACCTGCCCTTCGAGTTTTTCCAGGACCTTTATCTGTTCTTCCGTGAACCACTCCGCATCCAGGGATCTGATACCCGTATCTGTTATTTTCATCTTATAATGCTCTGTTGATTCCATAATGAAGTTTGTATCATCATGCCGAAGGAACGAACATTCCTTCAGGGCATTGTTAAATTGAACGGCCGAGGGAAACTTGTTGCCAAGCATTCCCTTGAGTTCATTTGCCGGTATGCCCTTATTCTCAATCCTTTCTATCGCCTCTGCGGAAACTATATACTCAACCGGTTTGTATATCTGCTGCTGAAACACGTTCTGGAAGAAGAACAGTGAAATGAAACTTATCAGGGCGGCGAGGAGAGGCGTCGTCACCCATCCTACGGAGATTCCCCTCACGGTTTTCCATCTGATGCCTTTTCCCCCCTTGAGGAGGCCAATGCCGATAACCGCACCGACGATGGCCTGTGAGCTGGAAACGGGGACCAGAGGAATAGAGGGGAGGCCGTGGCTTATCAGGAAACGCTCCAGACCCTGAGAGGCGAAAAGAAAGAGGACAATAGAATGGGCCCACACCGTCACGAACGCGGAAACGGGTGAAATTTTCATTATACCCGTTCCCACTGTCATCATAACCCGTTTTGAATAGGTGATAATCCCGATTGCTATGGCAATGCCTCCGATGAAGAAGAGCTGTTGCGCGGAGGTAAGCGAAAAGATCCCCATAACAGAAATATCGCGGAATGGTGAAACGGGGACAAATACACCCATGACATTTGCGATATTGTTTGCTCCGAGGGAATAAGCCCCGAATATGCCCGCGATTATCAGGCCGTATCGTGTGAGGGTGTCGAGTTTGAACATCCGTACATTGAAAGTTTTAATGCAGATGACGACCAGCTTGTACAGTATTATGGAAAAAATTGCCGCCAGAATCGGGCAGGCAACCCAGCTGGAAACAATCTTTGTGAGGGACGTATAATCAATCAGGGTGCCGGTGAAAAGATTCCAGCCTATGATGGCCCCGATAATGCCCTGAGAGGTCGATACGGGATATCCTATGACTGTCATTATATAGACGCTTATCGCCGCGGCCAGGGCGACGATAAATGCCCCGGCCAGGGCATTCACTGTGCCCAGTTTCCCAATGGTGTCCGAAGTACCCGCACCGCTTATTACGGCTCCCAGTATCACAAACACGCTACAGAGAACAGCTGCCCTTTTAAAGGTTATCATCCGCGAGCCGACTGCGGTTCCGAAAACATTGGCGGCATCGTTGGCCCCTAATGACCAGCCAAGAAACAGCCCACTCGAGAGGAAAAAGAGAAACATTGTTATTGCTCCTATAATGCGCGCTTGATGATATAGATACTGAGCCGGTCTATAACGTCTTCGGCCTCGTCGGCTATCTTTTCCATGGATCTGACGAAATCGCGAAGGTGTCGCTTGTGACTCAATCGCAGGTCTTCGTGCCTGAAAATGGCCCGCTGGATGCGCGTCGAAACGACGTCGGACTTCTTTTCCCAGTAGATTACCTTATCCATATGGGTCGAGGCCGTATCGATATTCCTGAAAAAGGCCCTGCACGCGCAGACAGTGGATTCCACTGCCTCCACACCATATTCCACCAGTTCCTTGAAGTCTTCATGAAATTCATCGCAGATCTGAGGTTGCTCAATATCTATCCTCCACATTGCTCCCTTGTAATGATCCAGGAGTGTGTCCATGTTTTCGATGAGTTCCAACACATCGCCCCTCGATTCCGGAATGAGCGTTTTCGTGTAGAGCATGAGCTCAAGTTCCCGACGAAGGACATCGCCCTGACGTTCGGTTTCATGGAGCCTGTCTCTCTTTTGCTCGAAGGTTTCCAGATCGCCCTTCAGATAATCGACAATGGCGCCCTTGAAAATCAGTCCCGCCTCACTGATCCTGTTTAGAAATTCGTCAATCTGCGTCTCTATTCCCGGTTTTCGCTTAAAGATGTCAAGTTCCATTGTTTCGCATCTCCATAGATTAATATACGTTCGAACCTTACTGCTTTTTATGGTGACTAATTACACTGCAATCCGTGTCAGACAGTTTGAGCAGATTTACAGATTGCTGAAAGAGAACTAATGAGTTGAAATAGTTTTAAATATATGTTTAGCATAAGTCAAGCTAATTGAATTTATATAATTGATAAACGGAAGTTATAGTGAACCTTAATCAGTTAAAAATATTCTATTACACGGTAAAATACGGGAGCCTCAGTATCGCCGCGGACGCATTGTATATTACACAGCCCGCAGTGAGCAAGGGGATTCAACGGTTCGAAGAATACCATGAAATCAAGTTTTTCAACCGGTTCGGTAAAAAGCTCGTCCTGACAGATGCCGGAGAGGCTCTATACGATATAGCAGACAAGATTTTCGGGATGGAGAGCCAGGCGGAAGAGGTCGTCCGCGATTTTCAGCAGAGGAAAAGGGGACATCTCCGGATTCATGCAAGTGAAAGCTTCGGGGCATATTATCTTCCTTCGATTATAAGGGAATTCAGGAAGAATAATCCCCAGATTCAGGTATCGGTAAATGTACTGCCCACGGAACTGGTTGTTGAAAAGACGGCTACGCTAAACAACGACATAGGATTCATTTCCTACGCCATAGAGCACAAGAAAATAACGGCGAGGGAAATACTCGAAGACAGTCTCGTCCTGATAGTCCCCCCTGATCATGAATTTGCCGGTAAGAAAGAGATCCATCCGCGCGATTTGGAACACCAGTGCCTGATCATGCACGAAAGTGGGGCGGCCCCGCGAAGAATTACCGACAGGTATATCAAAAAAAACAATATCTCAGTTTCCGTCCCGCTGGAGCTGTCCAACAACGAGGCCATTAAACGGGCGGTGGAACAGGGGTTGGGTCTCGCCCTGGTAACCCGATGGGTGGCCAACGAAGAGATTGAAGACGGCAGATTGACGGCCGTTCCCCTCTCTGATACCTCCATGAAGAGAAAATTTTATCTTATTCACCACCGTGACAAGTATATTTCAAAATCTCTCGGCAATTTGATAGAAGAAACCGATAAGTGGGCTTCGGAGAACTTCTGAGTTACTTGTCAAGCCACGCTGCAACCTCAGGATTTGACTGCGGTTGTAGGGCCATGGGCCCTTTCCCGAGGCCATAAATGGGGATTTCCTGTTCATGCAGAGAGCCGTGTGAGCGGATGGTTATCTCTTCTCTGGCGGCAGAGATGGTTCCGAATACCGTATCGATGTCCGCCAGGACGAGGAGGTGCCCGATACGGTCGGGATGGAGACGGTAAATCCGGGCGGCCTCAGAATTAGGCATGATACTTTCGACACCCCTTTCTTCCAGTAACAGCGTTGTTGCGTCGTCCATGGCGGATGGGTCATTCAGGTATATGTATGCCGCCCCTCCGAGGTTTTGGTGGTGGACTACATGGCGGTCCTTGATAATGGGAATCGCCGTTCCCGGCACTCCTGCTTCATTAAGTATCCTGGTAAGATCAAGCGCGCGGGACTTCGCGTTCATTCCGTGGTCGGCCGTCACAACAATCTCTATATCGGAGGATATATTCAGGATTTCACCGAGAAGCCGGTCAAGTTGATTAAAATTCCATTGTGACCGTTCGTCCTCCGGCGGATAGGCGTGCGTCGCGTAGTCCGTCGTCGTCAGATACAGCACATCCGGCGATTTAACTACAAGGATTTCCCGTGCCGCCCGGAACAGCCAGTGGTTGGTTTCAATCGTATAAAATTCCGGGGGAGCGCCGATTCTATCCACGAGCCATCGGGAGGGCTTCTCGGCGGACTCTGCGATCTCTGTCCCCCGGTGGATCAGGGTTTTCAGTTTTTCCTTTGCGGTAACCAGGGCTGATTTCTTGCCCCTTCTGCCGATTCGTTCAAAGATGGTTTCCGTCAGAAGATATTCCGATGATTCCATGTATCGTTCTTCGCCCGTTGACAGATCGAGAAAGTAGTTGGATGTAATTCCATGTTCTTCCGGGAAACTGGCGGTGACGATGGAAGTGTTGTTGACGTTTGTCACGGTAGGAACAACCGCCCTGCCTATGGTGTTGAAACCCTCTCTGGCGATAGCGTCAAGGGTCGGCGTATCGCTTTTCGAGATGTACCGGGGACTTGTTCCATCCAGACAGACGACGATTCTGGTACCCATACTATTTTCTCCTTTTAACGTTATAGAAGAGTCTCCGGTTCGATAAGCGGATTAAGATCACGAATAATCGGAACGGATGCCTCCACGACCGGCCACGCTCGATGCACTGACCTGTGTTGAAGCCATACTGGCCGGATTCCCGCATCTCTCGCGCCACATATGTCTATACGCCAGTCATCACCCACAAAGAGGGCCTCCCCGGGTTCTATATCCAACTCCGTCAGGCACCGCAGAAAGGGCTCCGGGTCGGGCTTTGGCGGGACACCTCCTTCTCCGGCTATTATTATCGCGTCGAATAATTTAACAATGCCGGGAAAGAGACTCAGGCGATGCCCGGCTGACTGCCCCTGTCCCTGAGTATTGGAAACAAGTCCCAGTCGATACCGGGAAGAAAGCGCCTTCAATACATGTATGACTTCCGGGAACATGGCGGTGTTGTCGATCACTGTCTTCCAGTACTCCCTTTCCCATTCCATGTAAAGTTCATCGCTGGGTTTGAGTCCGAAATGAACCGACACATTCCGCCACATGACATTTCGCGAGAAAATCGATTGTGAGTGAAGTTCCCCGCGGATGTCCCGGTATGTTGAGAGGAAATCATCCCGGGATGGGAGGCCCAGATGAGAAAAAAGTCTCAGCTGGGCATCCTTCTCCGCCTTGCGGAAACCGTCGGATGAGTTTACCAGCGTTTGACCAAAATCAAACAGTATTGCTTTTATCATCGAATTTTCTCTGTTGCCGAGTTACCTGGTTTCTATAACCGAAACGCCTGCTCTACCCACATATAGTGAAGACACTGAATGATGCTTGATGCCTGGGTAGTTACGTTATGATGAGTATAACAAATATTACCACGCATGTTATTGACTTTCGTTTTTGAATAGTTTACAAGGCGCATCTTCCGATTTGAGACACCAATTTAGATACAGTACATTCGGTGAATAAAGTGAACGGCGGCGATCCGCAAACCCCGCCTTTTGAAAAAATTAGCCGTAAGGAGGACCAGGAAGATGAGCATCATAGAGTTACTGATCAAAGCCTTCGTCGATATCTGGGACTGATTTTACACTCAGGTGTTGCAGGTTCCATGTATTGTCGAAAGGCCGCAACAGTTATATCAATAGCTATATAAAGACCTCGTTTCCATGTGTGTGTATATTGAAAGCGGGGTCTTGTCTTATCCTATACGCCTGTGTGTCATCAGACACCTACGCCCGTTTCTTCAAGACATGGACATTGCGGGAGACGGTCACATCCACCTTCTCGTTTTCCCTCAAAGGTACATGGTCCCTGGGATCCTGGATGTCCACGATTACTTCCTTGTCATTCCCCAGGACCACGTGACATTTTGCAAGCGCTCCCGAATATATATACCGTCTCAGTGTGCCCTGGACCACGTTCTGTGTTGTAACCGTTCCGTTGGATGGTGCGATCTTTAATGTTTCCGGTCTGATGACGAGCAACACTTCAGTCCCTGGGGCAAATTCAGTCTGCTCAATATCAATCTCAAGCTTCCCGTATTCAGTTGATACGACAGCTGCATCAGTTTCCTTGATGATACTGTCGATCTTTGCTGGGAGGAAATTGACGTAGCCGACAAAACTCGCGATGAATTCATTGACGGGATGATCGTATATCTCAATGGGAGAACCTACCTGCTGTATATACCCATCTGAGAGTACAACGATCTTGTCGGATATGGCCATTGCCTCATACTGGTCGTGGGTGACAAAGACGGTTGTGATGGACAGTTCCGTCTGAAGCCTCCTGATTTCATCACGCATGAGAACCCGCAGGTTCGCGTCGAGGTTCGATATGGGTTCGTCGAGAAGGAGCACCTTGGGTGAAAAGGCAAGTGCACGGGCAAAGGCGACGCGCTGCTGCTGACCGCCGCTCATTTTATCGATCATCCTGTCCTTGAATCCTTCCAGTTGCACCAGCGTCAGGAGTTCATCGACACGTTCCCGGATCTTTTTCTTGTCCCATTTTTTGACCTTCAGTCCGTAGGCAAGATTTTCACCTACCGTCAGATGAGGAAAGAGGGCATAGTTCTGGAAACAGATCCGTGTATCACGCAGATTGGGTGGCAGATGACCGATACTTCTCCCATCAAGTATGACCTCTCCGGAATCGTGTTCAGTAAATCCACCGATGATACGCAGAAGGGTGGTTTTTCCGCATCCGCTGGGTCCCACGAACGTTACCAGTTCTCCCTTATTTACCTCAATGGAAATGCCGTTCAGTACCTTGTTCTTTCCGAAGGATTTGTGGATGTCCTTTAAGATCAGCGTTGGTTGCTCATTCGTGCCCATATCATGCAGCCCCTCCCTTTCGTTCTATATCGAGATTTGTGAATTTTGTTAACAGATTAAGTACAATCATGCACAGAATAACTACCATTATCATTTTCAGTGTAGTGGCCGACGCAAGGCCTATTTTTCCGTATGCCGCGGCATCGAATATGGTCACCGCCGCCAGTTCGTAGCCCGGACTGACGAGAAATACTATCGCGCTGAGAGATACCATTGCTGTCATGAAGGTATAGATAAAACCCGCGATAAAGGCGGGAAACATAATGGGAAGGACTATCCTCCTGAATGTTGTGAAGAAGGTTGCCCCCATATCCCATGACGCCTCTTCTATTTCGATATTTATCTGATGAAGCTTGGTGATTCCCGCTTCGACGCCGACGGCAAGGAAACGAAACACACAGTTAAGAGCCAGTATCATAATTCCTCCCGTCAGTTTCATGGGAGGTGACGCGAAGGCTATAAGATAGCCCACTCCAATGACGGTGCCAGGCAGGGCAAACCCAGACAGAGATATCATCTCGATTAAATTCCTTCCGACAAATTTCCCGCGTACAATAACATAGGAGAGAAGAGTGCCGATGATGCCGCCAACGAGCGCGGCGATAAAAGATACCCTTATGCTGTTCCAGATTGCCATGTTGGAACGGAAATCCATTATATGCCTCATCACGAATTCATTTCTGACACCCAGAATGTTGACAAACGCGGCCAGTATGACAACGGCGAAGCAGATAAATATGGTGAATCCGAAGAGAAAGGTAACGGTAATGAAAGGCACCTTTACGAAGGGACTCATCTTTCTCGGTTCGGAGGCGATGGGCTTTCCCTCTATCGTAGTGAATTTTTTGCCCTTGAGCAGGTAATTATGGGCTATGAAGATCATGATGCATGGCATGATTAACATGACAGAAAGGACGCTGCCCATGCTGAAATCAGCCTCTCCGACTATCATTGTGTAGGTGTCGGGGGCCAGAAAGGGAACCCTGCCTCCCAGGACAGCGGCATTACCGAACTCGGCAATGGTCATGACAAAAACCAGGAGAGCGGCCTTGAGCAGTCCGGGAGCGAGCAGGGGGAGTGTAATAGTCCTTATGATGGTTCCCTCCGTCGCGCCCATGTCGTAGGCGCTCTCCTCAAGGTTCGGATTCAGCGATTTGATATTATTTTCCAGCATCAGGAATGCCAGGGGTATGAAAGCGAGTGTCTGGGCTATGACAACGCCGTCGAAGCCGTATATTTCCCAGTTAACACCGAAAGTTTTGGTGATCAACCCGACGCGCCCGAAGAGAATAATAAGGGAGAGCGCGAAGAGGTATGGAGGCGCGATCAACGGTATCATGGCGACTATCTTGAGGGGTTTCCGGAGAGCCATGGGGCCGCGCGTCGTCATGTAGGCGAAACAGAAACCTACGCCCACGCATATAATGGTATTTATCAAACCGAGCAACAGTGTATTATACAGAGATTGGAAAAAATACGCATGGGTGAAAAAATTCTCGTAGTGCGCGAGGGTAAAACCCTCAGGGCCTTGAAAGCTTTTCACCAGTACGGCAAATATGGGGAAGAGAAGAAAGACGGCGAGCAGCAGAAATAGAGATAACGCCAGGATGTTGATAAATTTCGCGTTGAAAAATTCTTTGATACGTTCCCATCCTGTCAGCTGAGCGTGGTATAGTGTTGCCGTTGCAGCCATCCTTCTCCCCTTTTTGTGAAAGTTGCCATTTAACTGCAGATATTGAAAAAACTGTTATTTGTAAGTGACCCTGAACTTCGATTTCCAGATATCGTTATTCTTGGGCCTCTCTTCCGCGGCCTTTCCGAGGTCCAGATCGATGTACTTCGGCGTCATTGCCCCGTAGAGTTTGTTCGCCGCCGGACGGGGAGACATGTAACCGATTCCGGCCATAATATCGCTCAGTTCCTGGTCTCCAAGCGCATCCATTACCTTCTGGCAGAGACTTAATTGCTTCCCCTTCGTTGTGCTGAAGATAAATGCAAAGGTCCCGTCATAGCCGATACCCTCTTGTGGGACACCCCAGACAAGCGGATAACCCTGGTCGAGCCTGTTCTTGACGTTTTCATCGGAGGTGATGCCCAGCATGAATTCGCCTCGTCCGACGAGGTCTGTCGGCGCATTGCCGCTTCTGGTGTAATGATGGATGTTTTTGTCAAGTTTCTGAAGGAAATCCCACCCCCCATCATCGCCATAGAGGGCGAGGAAGGCGAAGCGGATCATGTTTGCCGTTCCGGAGCTGAGGGGTGACGCCATGACGATCTCACCCTTCCACTTGGGATCCAGAAGCTCCTGCCAGCTGGTGGGAAGCGTGTATCCCTTTTTAGCGAGGGCGTCCTTATTACCAACGAGAACAAAAGAGAAATTCCCGATGTTATACCAGTATCCCTCGGGATCGACGAAAACCTTGCCGATTCCCAGCCAGTCGGAAGATTTGTAAGGCCCGGCCCATTTGTTCTTCTTTGCCATAAAGGTCAGGGGAGAACCGACACCGAGACACATATCCGCGTTGAAATTGGGGGCTTCGGCCTTTACCTTGGCTTCGATTTCACCGAATGACTGAAAAGTCTGTTTGATGTGAATTCCTGTTTTTTTCTTGATGTAGTCCACGATAGCTATGTTGTTGTCGGGAGACGTGCCCATGTAGGCTGTTATTTCATCAGCAGCGTAAACGCTGCCGCCTACTACCATGATTGAAAAAATAACGAGAACTGCCAAAGATAATTTTGCCTTCATAATATTCCTCCTTTTGTCCTTTTGATTGAGTGATCATCGTTTGTGGTTGAAACAAGACACCTTTTATTGGACAACTCACCCCCTTTCATTCAGAAATACTTTGAACTGAATAGCGAGCGCATTCCCCGCTACTTGCGGCGGGGTTAGCGATTGCATAAACTCAAAAATTTTCTTTAACAGTCGGAGATCCCCCGCAACTTATCGGAGCAAAAGTGGAGGTCCTGCTTATACGGAACTGCGGGGATCTTCAGTTATTTCAAAAAGCAACAACATTATAGAATAAAGACTTGCCGATGGTTTTCGGGTATAGCGCAACAGTTATAGCTTGTCGCAGAGCAACAAGTAGAACAATACCACAAAGTGCGTGATATCGCAAAGAAGGGAATGATTTTTAATTGCGCATAAACCCTAACCCGGACAAGCCGGAACCAAGAAATTTTAAAAAGTTGAATTTCCTAAAAAACACCGCAATACCTTTATACAAAAGGTTTTGCGGGCATGACAACAAATTCTTTTGCCATTTTTGCAAGAAATTCACACTTAAGGGACTAATATGTCAGGAGAAAAATATTAGTATATTCCTTAATCAATCAATTTCTTACATTATATTTTTTTAAGTATAAGTCAAAATAATAATTATTATGATATAGATAACATGAGGTTATCAGGGGCGCTCCAAGAGGAACTTATACAAGCATATTGCACCCCTTAATCCATCCCTACAACTCGTTGATCACCTCATGGATATATATCTGACGTTTTTCCAGTTCGGAGAAGACATCCTCCGGATCAAAGGCGAATTCGGGCATTACCGCGCCCGTGCCGTGAGCCCTGCCGAGCGCGATCAGCTGGACTCCGATAGACATGGGAATGCCCACGCATCTGGTATAGGCTCTGAGTTTTTCCCATCCCTCAACGGAGCCGTCCGATGAAGGGTGCGTATGAGTCAGGATATGCCGGTATTTCCTCCCCGCTTTCGTTCCGACAACCTCAATGTGCAGGGCATATCCGTACAGATCGGTGGACTGTCCTTCGGGAGCCTGCTGAAGATAGCTTCCGATGGCGTCCATGATGCCGACTTCAGTATCGTCACCCACCTTTATCCTGTCGTTCCTCATAAACCCCCACTCATAAAGGGTCTTTACGAGCGCCATATTCCTGGGGGGCCAGGTGCCGCGAACCTCTATAAGCTTTATCCCCTTGTCTTTGAGATATTCGTAAGCTGTTTTCGTCTCCGAGTGGGGAATTATCCACTGTGGCTGAGTCCCGTAGGGTTCGGGCAGTTCAATCTCTCGCTCTCTCGCGAATGGGGGTACCTGTATAAACTTTCCGTCTTCAAAGACCACCCTGCCCGGAAGATCCGGATCATATTCATAGGTCGTCGTTTCAGTGATAGAGGGAGAAAAGGCGATGGGCCGGAATGCCCCGTGACTTACACGGACGATTTCAACGGTATCGAGTCTGTCGGCGGCGTATTTAACCATCATGTCGGTGGTCCCGGGTGTCATGCCGAATCCCGGAACATGTATCTTTCCATGCTTTCTGAATATGTCATCATACTTGTATTCTTCACCGAAACCGTTCAGATTGATCCCGCTGCAGCCCGCCAGAGCTATGCACTCCGTCGTGCGGTCATTGAGTTTTATGGTTGTTCCGTCCATAACGATGTCATACTCTTGAAGGGTCTTGATGGTTTCCTCCTTTTCGAGGACATTCACCCTTACGAAATCTACCCGGCTGCCGTTAAGCTCTTCTACGAGAGCACGGCCGGCCTCTTCATTGTAATCACCTATGGTAATTTTTTCAAACTCGGAGAATTCCACAAGGTCACGAACCGCTTCACCGCATATCTTCCCCGCGCCGCCAAGACACAAGACTCTCATAATTTGCCCCTTTTCTTTTTGTTTTTATCAGAAGACATGATTTCAGTTCTCGAATGCGAAGGTTTTTCCATCGTTTAGGCGATTTCAAATATCTTCAAATATTATATTGGATAAGTCAAAGGACTAATTATATGCGTTATAATGACTTTAGATTATGATCTGGGGGTATTTGTTGTCAGGGGAAACATTACTCGCAAAGCGTGGCGGCGGGACTGGCATATGGCCTTCCGGGGATAATGATTACACGCAGAAACCGGTATTAAAACGTCGCTCCTTTTTCCACTTCACCTATTGTTTCATCAAGGATATCCAGCGCCTTATCCATCTCTTCCCTTGTTATGACAAGGGCCGGCCTCAACGTTATGATGTTTCCCTCTATCGTCTTGAAGGACAGGCCCTTTTCGAGGCATTTGAACATGATGATTTCCGCTTCATCGACGGCCCTTTGTCTGGTTTTTCTGTCGGTAACGAGGTCGATCCCTATATGAAGCCCCATTCCCTTCACGTCTCCGATAAGAGGGTGCCTTTCCTTCATCTCCCGCAGTCGCTCAAGAGTGTAGGTCCCAAGTTCCGCCGCGTGCCGGCATAGATTGTTGTTTTCTATATACTCGATTTCCGCGAGAGCGGCCGCGCAGCAGAGGGCGTTCTTTTCATGTGTGTAATGGCCTATGGAACGGTGCCGCAGTGTGTTGTGTTCTTCTTTGGCGATAATTCCCGCAAAGGGGAGCAGACCGCCACCCATAGACTTTCCCAGCACGAGTATGTCCGGGGTGAGGTAATGCTCACAGGCGAACATCTTGCCCGTCCTGCCGAAACCCTCTATTATTTCGTCGAAGATAAGCAGGGCGCCGTATTCATCGCACAGACCTTTCACGCCTTCCCAGAACCCCCTGTCAGGCACCACCGGTTTCGCGGAAATCGGCTCACCAATGACCGCCGCCATCTCCGGTTCACGTTGTAGCACAAGTTCGATCTGACGGAGGCACTCTGCGTCCACATCTGATTTATCGGTAAATCCCCATGGGTTCCGGTAATAATTGGGAAATTCGACATGAAAGCCGCCCGGGACCATCGGGCCGAGACCGCCGTGAAAATGTTCTTCACCACCGACACTTGCCGCGCCGAATCCGGCTCCGTGAAAAGAATCCCAGAAGGAGATTGTCTTGAATCTTCCCGTTAACTGCTTCGCGAGCATCAGCGCCATCTCTATCGCTTCGGAGCCCCCCGGGCAGAACAGAGACCTGGAGAGGTCTCCGGGAGTAATCTCCGAAAGCTTCCTTGCCAGAGATATCGCCGGTATGTTCGTATATCTCCTGGGACAGAAAGTCATCTCGGCGTCCAGTTGTTTTCTGACGGCGGCGACAATCTCAGGGTTGTTAAACCCCGCGTTATGGACACCGTTGCCATGCATATCGATGTATCTTTTCCCGTCCAGATCTTCTATGTAAACGCCGTGGGCCCTGGCCAACACATTCAGGACAGGCGTGGAAAGATTCTGATGGAGGAAATACCGGCTATCTTCTTCAAACCACTTCCCGGCCTGTACTGATAGATTTCTCTCCCAGTATTTTTCCCTGCCGGGTGTGGTGTTAATGTCTCCCTGCTCTCTGTTAATACGTGACTTCTGCATGGCGGGTTCCCTCCTGAAAATGATAATTGAAAGTATCTGCTTACACAGACTCCCTGTTTAGACGTATGTTTGGATTTGGCTTAAATTTATTCTTGACGATCATAATTAAATTAAGTAGTATTTTTTGTAAGTTACGCAATTGATGCATTCATATTTCTATTTGTCTTTATTATAGAGCAATAGACGGAATTTTGGTACTATATGCGGGAAAATCCAATAATGCAAAAAAAAAGGTGCCGGTAATTGTAAATTAAGGTAGCCCATGGGTATGTTTGTATATGGATGTGACATATGCCAGAATGTCTGCCCGCGAAATCAGCCCTGGCTCGCCCAGGAGCTTCCAATAAATGAGAAAGTTGCCGCGAAGGAGAATCGTTTTGAGCTATCACACCTGCTGCACATGGACAGGGAATACTTTGAAACTAAAATATGGCCCCATATGTTCCATATGTCTTATCAAGACATATGGCGGTGGAAGATGAACGTGGCGAGGGTGATGGGAAACAGCCGCGACGAAAAATATATTGCAGATCTCGTTCGTGCGTTCGAAGACAATCCGGACGAGCGTGTTCGCGGAATGACGGTGTGGGCCATCGTAATATCGGCGTGCCAGAAGCGCTAACTGCTTTAAAAGGATTTATTGATAAAACCAGTGACCCCGTAAAAGAGGAGATAAGGCGGGCTAAAGAATTCTGTTGAAACCTTTCATGGACATATTCGTTGTAAGACCGAAAGAAAGTAAATATGATCAACAAGATTCGAGTGCTTTTTATCTGCACAGGTAATTCCTGTCGCAGTCAAATGGCGGAAGGTCTGTGCCGCCATTTCCGAGGCGATGTTATTGAACCGTACTCGGCGGGAATCGAGAAACACGGGCTAAACCCGCTTGCGGTAAAGGTGATGCGCGAAATCGGTATCGACATTTCCGGCCAGCGCAGCAAGACCGTGGATGATCTCGCCAACAAGGTATTCGAGTACGTGGTTACCGTCTGTGGTCATGCGAACGAGACGTGCCCCTTCTTTCCGGATAGAACAAAGGTAATTCACAGGGGATTCGATGACCCGCCGAGACTGGCAGAGGGAACTGCAAACGAAGAAAAGGCCTTGATCCACTATCGTCGCGTGAGGGAAGAGATCAAGGGCTACATCTTGACTTTCCCCATGGCACTGGACACCAAATAATAGGCAGCGCGATGCGAACAGAGAGGAACGCGGATGAGAGAGTCACAAGTCGAGGTACATTTTGTCGGAAGCGGAGATGCCTTCGGTAGCGGAGGCCGCTTCCAGACCTGCATTTCGGTTCGGTTTTCGAACGATCGGTTACTCATTGATTGTGGAGCCTCGTCACTGATTGCCCTCAAACAAGCCGGAATTCATCCCCTCGAAGTAAGCAAGATTCTGGTCACCCACCTCCATGGGGATCACTTCGGCGGCATTCCATTCTTCATTCTACACGCTCAGCACGTATTGAAGAGAACAACTCCTCTGCAGATCGTCGGACCACCAGGACTGGAAGAGCGCTTATTGTCCGCAATGGAGATCCTGTTTCCGGGATCATCGAAGGCAAAGCAAGGGTTCGACATCGAGTTTATCGAGCTGGCCGCACGAGAAACGCGGAACATTGGTGACCTCTCCATCACGAGTTTCCCTGTTGCTCACTTCAGTGGTGCACCGTCATACGCCCTCCGTCTGGAGCTCGGTGGGCGAATCATCGTATACTCCGGGGATACCGAATGGACGGAGAGTCTACTCGAGGCATCGCGGGCGGCAGACCTGTTCATATGCGAGGCCTATTTCTTCGACAAAAGCATGAAATTCCACCTGGACTATCAAAGTCTGATGTCTCGTCTGACCAGGTTCACTTGCAAGCGCATTATCATCACTCACATGAGCGAAGATATGCTGTCCAAAATAGATCACCTCGATCTTGAAACGGCGGAAGATGGTATGCGCGTATATTTGTAGCAGAACATAAGGGCCACCTGCCGGAAGGACTCCGATAGATGAACCTATCATCCGGAATGAAGTGATCGACATCCTTTAAGTGTATCAGTGTAATTTACGTACCTGCCCGGCATGGGCTTCAACTCATTCTTCATGTTTGGCCCTTCGGCAGGGTGGACCCTCCGCGCAACTGCGGCATTTACCATGTCTCCTGAATCCCGGGGTTTATTATGTTGTACTAACTTATAATGTGTTGCCAACAAATAGAACTGTGCGTGTTAGTAGCAAGTAATCTGTCCTGTTTACAATCGGCCACCAGGGGGTAGCCAATGAGACGGACAGATTCCGACAAAGGGGTCTGCGGGTTTCAAGGGGTCTGCGGGTTTCTTGACATTTGATCGGATAGGGGTTACAAAAACTAATACTTCTGCGTGATATTTATCCGTGAGACTCGATGGGATCTTAAAGACAGATAAGAATCGACGTTTTATTTCATAAACTTGTAAGCCAGGGAGAGAAAGATATGCTTGGATACAGCGGCAGATATTTACCGGATAACAATCTCGTCGTTCCAACAACGAAAGAAATAGTGAAGTTCTATCACAGGGCCTGGTAGTATCTTATATATCTCAACCACTCAGGTTCAAGCAAACGCATGGGCAGGGGTAGATGGCGATGAAGATAACTCACAAATTAATGCTCGGATATCTGATTATGTCCGTGCTGATAATCTGCGCCGGGTATCTCTATATTAAGATATACAACGACATCAAACTGAATGTTATAAAACTGAATAAATATTCCCTCGTTGAATCGGAGGCGTCGGATGAAGTGCTCCTCGTTATGGAAAGATGTCAGGAATCCGTTCAGGACCTGGTAAATAAGAAATACAGGATCATATACACATTTCCGGACAAGCGTCAGCAAAGGGATGTGTTTGACCTGGAACAGAAGAATATCAAATCGAATCTGCAGCGGCTGGAGCATTTTCTTTCAGCCACCATCGAACCGAACCTGACCGACATACCACTGAAGGGGAAAGGAGAAATCCGCAGAGCCGACTATATTAATGACGAAGATCTTCAGAGATGGGTCAGCCTCCGTAAACGAGACTTTTATTACCACTGGAAGTACCTGTCGCACTTTATAAATCTCTCAGACAAAGTGCCAAACCAGGCCTATGATTTTTTCAAAAAAACCCTTGAGCCTCATTACAGAAAGAACATATATCCCGTCATCAACAGATATAGAGAAAAAACCCACGAGGATATGGAGATTCATCTCTCAAAAATCATAGATGAATCCATTCCCAATGCCACCCTAATGATAATCGCCTTGACCATGGGCACAATATTTACCGTGGTCATTATGGGATACTGGATTTCCCGTTCCGTTTCAAGACCCATAAACAGACTGGCCACAGCGGCGCTTGAGATAGGCCGGGGGCAACTGGATACCCAGATAGACATCACCTCCTCGGATGAAGTTGGCGTACTGACAAACGCATTCAATGAAATGGCACACAATCTGGGCAAAACCACTGTCTCAAAATCATACGTGGATAATATAATCAAATCCATGCTCGACACTCTTATTGTTATCAATCCCCGGGGGGAAATCATCAAGGTCAATCAATCAGCACTCAATCTCCTTGGATACGAAAGGGATGACCTCGTCGGGAAATCGATACAGGAAATAATCCCGGAAGAGGCGTCAACGGGCGATTCGGTAATAGACGGACTGGTGTCAACGGGCGCTGTCGTCAACATGGAAAAAACCTACCTGACAAAGAATGGGAAAAGGATACCCGTTCTCTTTTCAGGCGCCGTAATGAAGAACGACAGCGGCGATATCCAGGGAATAGTATGCGTAGCCAGGGACATCATCGAACGTAAAAAGAGTGAGATGGCCCTTCAAAAGGCCCACCATGAACTGGAAAAACGGGTGAAGGAAAGAACGGCCGATCTGTCAAAGGCAAAGGACAACCTGTTGATGGAAATCGATGAAAGAAAAAGGATAGAAGACGCCTTGAGAGATTCCAGAAACGAACTGCGCGTCCTCTCCTCACATATCCTTACTGCTCAGGAAAAAGAGAGAAAAAAGCTTTCTTACGAACTTCACGACGACCTCGGACAGTCTCTGTCTCTGTTAAAAATGCAGATCAGTTTCATAAAAAGAAATCTGAGCGGGGACCAGACAAAATTAATAACGGAATGCAACGAGATGTTAGGTTGTATTGACTCTGTTATCGAAAACGTGCGAAGGATTTCCCGGGACCTCAGCCCCTCGATACTGGAAGATATCGGGCTTTCGGCGGCAATACAGCGACTCATAGACGACTTCATAAAATATTATAATATCGATGCCGATATTGATATCGAAAAGATCGACGAATTCTTCTCTTCCGAGCAGCAGATTATTATCTACAGGATTTTTCAGGAAATCCTCACGAATATTGATAAACACGCCGAGGCCAGCCGTGCATCCATCATTATAAAAAATGTAGACGGATCGATCTTCTTTACGGTAAAAGACAACGGAAAAGGCTTTAAGACCAGGAGACATTCCGGTAAATATTCATCAAAAAAAGGGATTGGCTTGGCAGCCATGCAGGAACGCGCGCGGATGCTGGGCTCATCCTTCAACATAGGGAGCAAGGAAGGCATGGGAACAGAAATAACATTTACTGTTCCCATTGACGGGGAGGTCAATCAGTAATGGACCCCTACAGCATTATACTGGCCGATGACCATAAGATGTTCCGCCTGGGAGTAAGGAAGATCCTTGAGGAACTTGACGATGTAAAAGTCATAGGAGAGGTAAGCGACGGCCTGGCACTTCTCCGCATGTTAAAAGAGATGACCCCCCACATGGTCATTCTTGATATATCCATGCCGAACATACGGGGAATCGAAGCCACGCGCGAAATAAAAATGTCAGACCCCGGCATTAAAATTCTCATCCTGACCATGCATAAGGGCAGGGAATATTTGCACCACTCCATCTCCGCGGGCGCCGAGGGTTACCTTCTAAAAGAAGACGCAGACACCGAACTATATATGGCGATAGAAAAGATCCGGGGAGGGGGCATTTTCATTTCCCCCATCCTCACAGATGACCTTGCCGATAATTTCGTTCAGATGTGCAGGGGAAAATACAATCACGATTTTGAAATCCTTACCTCTCGTGAAAGGGAAATCATAAAATTCGTCGCCGAAGGAAAAACGAACAAAAAAATTGCCGGAATGCTGTATATAAGCATTCGAACAGTAGAGAATCACCGCGCGAATATGATGAAGAAGCTTAATCTCAAAAACACCTCAGAACTTGTAAAATACGCCATCAGCAAAGACTATATCGCCATCAGCGACTGAAGCGTTCATCTGATAGGTAATTCTACCTATGTTTAAATGAGTATATAATGCTATTGTCTTTACCCGTTTCTCCGTATAACTTGAAAATCGTAAAGTGGTTTTTCCGTCCGGCGGTGTCTTTTAATATGATATTCTCTGTGGATTTCACAGGCAACAGGGTCCGACAAAGGAAAAAGCGACATACCAAATGAAAAAGTTTTTTTTATCTTTCATTATAGTCATTATAGCTTCAGGTTTTGCAATTTCCGGCTGCAAAGAAACGAGGGGAGGCTTGAAAGGAAGCGCCGTCCTGAAGGAAGCGGGCCGGGAGCTGCCTGACATCGTAATCACCGAACCCCGGTTTGTGGGCGATGGAAAGATCCTGAAAGTATCACCCATCGAGCTTGCCGGATTGACCTTCAATGATATTGACGCGATATACTGGACGAACAACAGGGGGGGAAGCGGCATAGCGGAGGGAACCATAAACTGGCGGATTCGCGGGGTAGATCTGCAACCGGGAAACAACACTCTGACGATAAGCGCGAAGGACCGCTCCACTGGCAGGATGTACAGGACGGAGCTGAAGGTTACCTATATGCCGTGATAAGAGATATCTCATGAAACTTAACGGTCCAGACTGTAAGTCTCCCCCATGTTATCACAATTACAGTCGGCACCGATAATAGTAGTTGCTCACGTTGCGGCAGGGCAAAATTTCCTTTCAAATCGGTCTGTGACAAACACGGGAAGGTTTGCATTATGAAGAAAATAATAATCTCAAGATTAATTATCGTTTTCTTTGTATCGACATGCCTTATCCTCTCAGGGGTAAGATGCATTTCTGCGGATGACGGGTGGAAGGACCCTGATATCCTCACATTTTCCATCATCCCCACAGAGGAAACCATCCAGGAACTTACCATCTATAAACCTCTTATAGACTATCTTTCTAAATGCACAGGGAAAAAAATAAATTTCTATATGCCCGCCTCCTATTCCAGCGTCGTGGAAGCGCAGGTTAATGGGTGGGTGGATGTCGCCGTTCACGGACCCTTTTCATACGTGATAGCCCACGAAAAAGACCCTGACATCGTGGTATTCGCCACCTACAAGAAGAAACAGGGATATATCAGCAAAAGCGGCCCGGGATACCAATCGGTAATCATAACAAAAAAAGGCAGCAAATATACAACGGTTGAATCCATAAAGGGAGCGACAGTTGTTCTGACTGATCCTGACAGCACATCGGGAAATCTGGTGCCCCGGGTGGTTTTCGTAAAAGAAGTCGGGATGCCCCTGGAAAAATATTTTAAGAGGGTAGTCTATTCCGGAGGGCATGATCTTTCCATCATGGCGGTTTACGATGGCAGGATAGACTGCGCATTCGTTGCCACCCATCGATTCGACAACGTCATAGATCGCAGCGTTGTGAAAAAAGAAGATTTCAATTACATCTGGTGGTCCGCAACGATTCCCCAGGACCCCTTTGCCTATAGAATGGACCTCCATCCTCAATTGAGAGAAAAAATCAGACGGGCATTTCTTACCGTTCATGAAGAACCCACGTGTCAGGCGTGGCTTGACAATGTCAAGGCCGAAAAGTGTGTGAGCATGAAAGACACAGACTACGACGTAATACGGCTTTTAAACAGGGCCTACGAGGAAGTGAAGTCTCAGAATAAGAAACAATAAAATGATTTGGATTGAGCGACGGCAATATCGTTAAAAATACCTGGAAAGACATGCTGTCCTGCCAAACCAATATCCGGGGGTAAGGAATTTTCCCCACAATCATATCAAATGCGAAGGGAAAGGAGGGCACAAAGAGAAGCAAGGGGTAGAATATAGCCGGATTTTTTAGATTCACTGAATTGCTAACATAACGTAATAAGGAGGAAGATCATGAAAAGAAAACTTTTGATTGTTTCGTTAGCGGTGGTTATTGCTTGCGCTTTGACCTTGAGTATTTCCGGTCTTACAGCGACTGCGCATGCGGCACAGTTTAATTGGAAGCTGCAGAGCGCGAACCCCGCAGGGGCCCCTCAAATTGTGCTGTTGAAAAGATTGGCCGACAACATCGAGACGATGTCGGCAGGGAGGCTTCATATCGAGGTCCTCGCGAGCGGCGCCATCGTGAAACCTTTTCAAATTATGGACGGCGTCAAGAAGGGGATCATTGAGTGCGGACAATGGTGGACCCATTACTCGATGGGGAAAAACCCGGCCGGCAGTCTCTTCAGCTCCCCGCTCGGCGGCGCCGGAAGCGGTCTGGATCTAATGAACCATCTTTCCTGGTATTTCCAGGGGGGAGGACGGGATCTCTACGTGGAATATTACCAGAAGATCGTCAAGGCGGACGTCATGCCCTTCCTGATCGCGCCGGACGGACCTGAGGCCTTCGGGTGGAGTAAGAAGCAGCCCAAGACGCTCGAGGATTACCTGAAAATGAGGTACCGCATGTCTTCGGGTCTGTCGTCGGACGTTCTGAAGGACATGGGCGGCATCCCGGTGAACATGAGTGGAGCGGAGGTTATCCCCGCGCTGGAGAGGGGCCTGCTCGACGGCGGCGAGTGGATCAATACGGCCAGCGACCTGAAGCTGGGGCTCTACGACGTTGCCAAGAACTACTCCCTCCAGGGGCTCCACCAGGCGGTCGGCATCATGGATATCATCATCAACGGCGATGCATGGCGTGCACTGCCCCCGGATATCCAGAAGATCATTGAATGCGCAACCACACAGTCGATTCTTGAGGGCATGATGTACTTTGTGGAACAAAACGCCAAGGCCCTTAAGATACTGGTCGAGGAAAAGGGCGTCAATGTGTTCGACGCGCCCGCCGGCTATTCAGAGGCCTTCATTAAATCGTCGAAGAAGGTGATGGCCGAAATCGAGAAGAAGGATCCGTTCTTCAAAAAGGTTATCGAGTCACAGCGCGCGTATGCCAAGTTAGTGGTTCCCTTCACCACAGAGACCAACAAGCTGATGCTGTTGATCTCCGGGGCTGCGGAAACGAAATAGACGCATGCAGAACCAATGGGCGCGTCGCATGACGGGCCCGATCGTCATCAACGCCTTGCCTGGGCCGGCCCTCCCGAATCCTGTCGGGAAGGGTCGGCCGGGTAAGCCGTTGCGGGCGAAGATGTCGAGAGAAAGTTGGGAAAACGACCATTTCAACCAAAAAGGATGATTCCGAGCGAACCATCCCGAAATTTTGGAGTGTGATACTATGAACAACATAGATCGGATCATCAAGGTGATCGACCAGATCAGTATATGGGCAGGGAAAACCGTTGCCTGGCTGATCATCCCGATGGCGGCCACGCTGGTTTGGGAAGTCTTTATTCGCTACACCTACCGCCCAACGCTCTGGGCTATCGATATATCTACCATGTGCTACGGCACTCATTATTGGCTTGCCGGCGCCATGACCCTCTATATGGGAAAGCATATTCGGACCGACTTTCTTTACCAGGGTTGGAAACCACGGACGCAATGCTGGGTTGACGTGTATTGCTATCTCCTCCTCTTTCTTCCCGGGATAGTGATGTTCATCTGGCTGAGCTGGGGCTACGCTGCCGAATCCTGGGACTTGAGGGAAAAACTGATGACGACCTGGAGGCCCCCGGCATACTGGTACAAATCGGCCATTCCCTTAGGCGGGGTCTTGCTGCTCCTCCAGGGAATCTCGGAACTTCTCAAATCGATAAAGTTCTTACTGACAGGAGTGGATATTCGCCACCGGGAAGAGGAACCCTCTGAGATTACGTAAATCCGTTATTTCCCCTGTTGCGGTATTGTCATTGACGCTGCTGTTGATCCAGGGGACCGCGGAATTTCTTGAATGTCTCAAAACTATCTAGGAGGAAGAAATGAGCTTGGAAATATATGGTTTGATACTTCTGGGGGGCCTCTTCGGAGCTATATGCATAGGGTTTCCTATTTCATTCACGCTGATCACACTCGGCATGATATTCGGTTTTATCGGTCTTGGCACCAAGGTATTCTACCTTATGACCCTTACGTTCTTCGACACGATGCTGGATACGGTTCTGGCGGCAGTGGCCCTTTTTACGTTCATGGGCTATATCCTTGAGAAGGCCGGCCTGATGGAACGTCTCTTCAGGGCGCTTCTTCTCCTTTCCGGTCGGCTCAAGGGTTCATTGTATATGGGGACTATCTTCTCGGCGACGCTGTTCGCGGCGGCAACGGGGATTGTGGGCGCCGCCGTCACGATCATCGGACTGATGGCCGCTCCTGTCATGAAAAAGTCCAATTACGACTCGGCGCTCAGCGCCGGAGCTATCTGCGCCGGCGGAACGCTGGGTATCCTGATACCTCCCAGCATTATGCTGGTGGTCATGGGGCCGGTGATGCAGGTTTCTGTTGCACGGCTCTTTGCCGCAGCGATTCTGCCAGGGATCATGCTCGCCAGCATGTACGTCATTTACACGATGATCCGGGTCATGATCAACCCGGAGCTGGGTCCGCCTATGTCCGATGAGGAACTCGACGTACCCACAAGTTTCAAGATTCGTGAGTTTTTTCTGGGACTCCTGCCGCCGTCAGTCCTCGTTCTGGCAACGCTGGGCTCCATTATAACGGGACTTGCCACACCCACGGAAGGAGCAGCCCTCGGATGCTTTGGGGCCTTGATAGTGACAGCTCTGAACGGGAAACTGACCTTCAAGCTCGTGAAGGAAGCCGTCTTCCGCACGGCCGAAACGACGAGCATGGTGATGATTCTTCTTGCGGCTTCCACATTCATGGGAGTGGTTTTTTCCTCGATGGGAACGCCGCTCTTCATCGCCCATACCCTGCTTTCCTGGAACCTCCCCCCCTGGGTTTTTCTGGTCGGTATCCTGATAGTCTGTTTTATCCTGGGCTGGCCCCTGGAGTGGGTCCCTATCGTGGTCGTCATTGTCCCTATCTTCCTTCCGATTATCTGGGAGATGAATATAAATATGATATGGTTTTGCATGCTGCTGGCCGTCGTGCTGCAGACATGCTGGCTCTCCCCACCGGTGGCTTTATCGGCTTACTATATCAAGGGAATCATGCCTGAGTGGGAACTGCTGGATATCTATAAAGGAATGATGCCGTTCATGGCTCTGCAAGTAGTGGGCGTTGCTATGATTTATTTCTTCCCGCAGATTGTGCTCTGGCTTCCCGGTCTTCTGTTCGGTTGAGAGAAAGGTGGCGTAGTGTAATGCAGAATGAATGCTTCTCTTCAGGACAGCGGAGATCGAGCGGGAATGCCGACAATCCTGTTTTGGGTTGGCCGCAATCTGGCCAACCTGAATATTTACCATCCGTTTATTGAGGTATAAAGATGACC
This sequence comes from Deltaproteobacteria bacterium, assembly GCA_019313695.1. Lineage (GTDB taxonomy): Bacteria > Desulfobacterota > Syntrophia > Syntrophales > UBA2210 > UBA2210. Next base: position 17,560 of record JAFDAS010000004.1, on the reverse strand, counting down.
AAGATGGGAAGAGCCGCCGTGATGACGGCCCAGAAAAAGGACCTTGAATTCATAGAATATCCCTTACCTGAGGTAGAAAAGGGATGTATCCTTGTTAAGATAACCTGCTGCACTATCTGCGGCTCGGATGTTCATTCATGGCTGGGCCACAGACCCGCGCCTGTCCCAATTATTCTCGGCCATGAAATTGTCGGAAAGATTGTGGAACTTGGCAGGGGGGTGACGCATGACAGCGCTGACAGATCCCTGCGAGTGGGCGACAGGGTTACCTGGACCATCATGGACAACTGCGGAAAATGTTACTACTGCCGTGATAAAGGCCTGCCCATGAAATGCCAAAATCTGAAAAAGTACGGTCACGACAGTTGTGAAACCCCTCCCCATTTTAAGGGAGGCTTTGCCGAGTACTGCTACATTACACCGGGGACATGTGTGTTTAAAGTGCCGGATTCGCTCACTGATGAGGAAGTCGCACCAGCGAATTGCGCGCTGGGAACGGTCATTGCCGCGTGGGAGGCGGCCGAAGTCAAACCCTTTGAAAACGTGTTGATTCAGGGGGCAGGCGCGCTCGGATTTTATGCCTCTGCGCTGGCATCGCATTACGGGTGCAGAAAAATTATCGTTACCGATATATTGGATCATCGATTGGATTTTATAAAACGGTTCGGCGCAACTGATACCATAAACGTACGGAATATGAAAGACGACGAAATCGTCGATGCGATCAAAAGTCTTACGGACGATCACGGAGTCGATTGCGCCATGGAAGTGGCGGGTGTGCCTGGTCTTATTCCTCTTGGATTGAAGTGCCTCCGTATCGGAGGGCGGTTTGTCGAAGTGGGTTGCGCTTTCCCCGGAGCCGACTTCACCTATGATGCCTGCGACATCATATTCAGAAGACTCACCATCAGGGGAATTCACAATTATGACGCCAGACACCTGAAGGCGGGACTTGACCTCCTGGAGATGAGACAGAAGGATTTCCCCTTCAGGGAAATTGTCACGCACAGGATAAGCCTGGACGATATCAACAAAGGCCTTAGAATCGCGGAATCGGGCGAAGCGGTACGTGTTGCCGTCATTATGTGAGAAAACTGGTGGTGCAAGAGTAAAAAAACTATTCCTGTGTGCATATGATATTGGCTTCGAGCCGTACAGGCGAAATGAAAGTCACAGGGAACAGATGCCGAAAGCATATCGAACTGTCAGCACATAACTGAGCGCCGATTTCCAAGGTTGTTCTTCTTAGTGCCATTCACCCCGGAAAGAAGAAAGAGAAATTCCGGTGCTTTATTGAGTTGCAGAGAGGGATATGCCCCGTAGCGTGCCACGGGGAGATTTAAAATCAGTGCGGGCGGAAGCGCATGGAAGTACTGGAGTTTTCAGGTGAGTGATATTGCTCTTGTGATAGTGATAGTGGCGGCTTTTTTACATTCCGGGTGGAATTATTTTCTGAAAAAAAGCCTCGATAAGCTCACCTACAGCTGGGCGTTTTTGGTAGTGTCGCTGGTCTTTTATTCTCCGATGTTTTTTTACTATTGGTTTCGCGCTGACATACCAATGGAAGGATGGTTGTGTATTGCGGCAACGGGACTGCTCCATGTTCTTTATTACATCTTTATGTGCGGCGCATACGAGCGTGGCGACCTCTCGCTGGTCTATCCCATTTCCAGGGGTTCGGGACCGCTTTTGGTGCCGGTGATGGCAGTATTGTTTCTGCACGAAAAAATTTATCCGATGGGGGCTCTTGGCATCGCGTTGGTTGTGTCTGGGATATATGTGATTCACCTGAGATCCTTTGCATTCGATTCTTTCGTGGAACCTTTTCGCGCAGTGAAGCATGGTGCGTCATCCTGGTCGATCATGACAGGCCTTACGATTGCAGCCTATTCACTTGTCGATAAGGTAGGCGTGGGTTTTGTGGAGCCGCCTTTGTACATATATTTCATGTTGTTGATTGTCGTGACGTCTTTGTCGCCCTATGTGCTGATAAAGAAAAGAGAGGAACTGAGAAAGGAGTGGCGTTGCAATCGAAACAATATACTTGCCGTGGGAGTTCTTGTGCTCCTGACGTACATGATGATTCTCTTTGCGTTTCGTATGAGCAATGTGAGTTATGTTGTTGCCGTCCGTGAACTTAGTATTGTGCTGTCGACAATTTACGGCCTTGTCTGGTTCAAAGAGAAACATGCCATGCAGAAATTGACGGGATCTTTTATCATCGCACTGGGAGTAATTTTCATAGGGATAAGTTGATAAGATAATAACAAATAGCAATGAATATCATGATTATTATTAGCTTGATTTATATATGAGGTTTCTTTAATATGTGCCAATCGTGTCAGCGGAACGGTAATAACAGTTCAGGGTATGGGAGCACATAAGTGCTTATATACATATATTACAGGTAGTTAATGTCAGGGGTAAAGGGGTCGTGTTTGCTCCTGATGCTTTAACAAAAAGAAAACACCATAAAAGGAGGAGTAACAATGAGCAGAGAACCGTTCTTCCGCAGGAAGACATCGATTTCCTACAAGACAGAAGAAAAGACCGTCTTACGTGGCTACAATGTAAGCGATCTGGCGGAGGCCGGATATACCTTTTGTGACGCCATGTTTGTCCTGTTCCAACAGAGGCTTCCAACCGAGGAAGAGGAAAAGATGCTCGAGTATGAAATGGGAGAATTTCTGGAACATTCCATGTCACCCTCGGCGGCATCAGCTTTCGGGGTAATCAGTGGAAGACCCAACATTCCGGCCGCTGCCGCGGCCGCTGTTATGACCTTCGGTGGCGCCCATGGACCGGGAGCTGCTCACGGATATATGATGCATAAGTACATCGAACGTGCCCGCGTTGAGGGCATATCCCTGGAAGAGATGGGCAAGATCCTCGTTGATGAGCACATGGATGCCGGTCTCGCTGTCATGGGCATGGGACAGCCCCAGCATCTCGACGGAGACCCCAGGGCGGAGCCGACGCATATCAAGCACGAACAGCTGGGTATAAACGGCGTCTACCTGGAACTTCAAAGGTCGATAGAGAAGCATTTCAATGAGCGGAGGAAAAAAGAGGGTAAATCCTATGTATCCGTCAATATGATCGGAGCGGGAAATACCGCCCTTGCCGAGATAGGATTTGCACCCAATGCCGCCTGGTGTATCGGATGCGTCACCAGGGGATACAGCTGCGCTGCTCATGCCCTCTACCAGGTGAAGAAAGGCCGCGCCTGGGCCGCGTCGAAAAGTGAACCTATGGTACAGATGCTGGATCTCTCCATGATAAAATACGTTGGTCCCGAGGACAGAGAGGTTCCAAGCCAGGCAGAGAGACAGGAATACGCGAAAAAACAGAAAGAGGAAGGAGAGTGGAAAAAATGGGCGTTATAGGTAATTTAGATGATCCAAGATTAAATTACGATTATTCAAAGAGGGAACGGGGCACTGTCCCTCAGGATAAAACACGAGCCCCTTTTCAGTGGGTCTCCGAGGTTGCCTACAAAAACGTTCACAGCATTGTGACAAGGGGCTATGACACGACGGAACTTGTCGAGCAGGGATACGGCCTCGCGGATATTATCTTCATTGACTTCCAGGCCAGGATTCCCCTTATAGAAGAAACGCAGATGCTGAACTACGTTATGATCCTTTCTCTTGATGACGGCCTGTCTTCACCCGCGGAAATTGCAAGGATCACGGGAAGCAGCACCACCCTCCTTACCCAGGCATGCGGCGCTTCTATTCTGGCTTTTGGGCATTCGTACGGAGCGTTTGATGCCTTTGGCAAGATGCTCGACAAGTATCTCGCCATGGCGGAGAAAGAGGGAAAATCCACCGCGGAAGTTGCCGAATTGCTTGCAAGGGAAAATCTTGACGCGGTTCACCTCGGCGTCTCCGACTTGATGCTTAGGGACCCCGCCGCCAAAAGGACCCTCGCCCGGGCCGAAAAACTGGGAGTTGACGGCAAATACATTGCCTTCATGAAGGAAATTGTGGCGGCAGTCCAGAAGCTCAGCGACAAGCCCGTAGACCTCGATCTTCTCGGAGCCATCGGAGCCACCATGATGGACCTGGAATTTTCCCCTGACGCCACATGGATCATTTTAGCGATTACCAGGGCCTTTGATGCCGGCGCTCACTGGTGTGAAGAGGTGGAGAGAGAGCCTCAACGGAGATTCGGTGAAGACCTTACCCCGAAGGAGGACTATGACGGCCCGGAAGATCGGTCCGTGCCCTCTCTTGAGGAAAGGAAGAAATTTGCCTCTGCCGTCGAGTATAAGACGCCCGAAGAATGGAAGAAGGGCTTCGAAGAAAAACAGAATATGTACGGAACGGGCTGGCGGATCATTGAAGATATCGTTGATCCTCTTGACTATTTGAAAAAACAGGAGAAAAAGTAATTGAACGCAAAGGTGGGCGATTTCTCCATACGGGAATGATTCCGTACTGAGTTACGGCAGTGTCACTTATAAGATACGGCCGAAGGCGTGAGCCGCCGGCCGTATCTTTAATACTTTTATTCGGAGGTAAAAAAATATCATGGAAGACAACATTCAAGAGATGTATGAAAGGGCACGAAAGGCCTTTGAAACCATAGAGTTCTGGCCACAGGAAAAGGTCGACGAGATGTGCCAGGCGGCAGCCTGGGAATGGCAGAAGGAGGAGAACAGGAAACTCCTTGCGCGCCTTTCTGTCGATGAATCCGGAATCGGCCGCTATGAGGACAAGGTAAACAAGATAAAGGACAAATGTCTCGGCACGCTCTGGGACCAGAAAGGCGTAAAGACCTGCGGCGTAATAGAAGATATACCTGAAAAAAATCTCAAGATCCTGGCCAAACCCATCGGTGTCATCGCGAACGTTGTGCCCTGTACGAACCCCGAATCCACAATCTGCGCCCTCGGTCTCAGCATGCTGAAAACGAGAAACGCCCAGATCGTGTCTCCTCATCCCAGGACACCGCAGAGCTCATACAAGACTGTCGAACTCGGCAGGAAGGCCCTGAAAAAAATTGGCGCCCCGGAGGATCTGATGCAGTGCATTAAGCATCCTACCAACGAGAAGACGCAGAAACTCATGGCAAGTTGCGACTATGCGGTTGCCACAGGCGGAGCGGCACTGATCAAGGTTGTCTATGAGGCGGGCAAACCGGCCCAAACGGTCGGCGCGGGCAATGTCATTTCGATTATTGATTCCACGGCCGATCTCAAGGCTGCCGCCAACAAGATAATGATGTCGAAATGTGCCAACAATGCAGCGTCCTGTTCATCGGAAAACGCTGTTGCCATTCAAGAGAGTGTTTTTGACGAGATGATGGAGTGCCTCAAAGAAGAGGGCGGCTATCTCTGCGCCACTGAAGAGCGCGAAAGACTTCGTAAATGGATGTGGCCGGATGGAACAGTATTGAACCGCGACTGTGTGGCAAGACCAGTCGAGTATCCTGCAAAGATGTCTGATATTAATATCCCGGATGGTACACGGTGTCTTATGGTTATGGGAGAAAAGATTGGTTCTGAAGACAGATTCTCCGGAGAAAAGATATCCCTCGTTCTCACCATATGGAAATGGACGGATTTCAGCGAGATGGTGGAACGGGCGAAAAAGATGCACAAGTTCTCAGGTGAGGGACATTCGATAGCGATTCATTCCACCCGTCAGGACAGGATGATGGAGCTCGCCATCAAGGCAAACGTGGGAAGAGTCTGTTGCAATATGCCTCACGGGGCGGCAAACAGCGGCGCCTGGTTCAGCGGTAATCCATTTACCGATACCCTCGGGTGTGGCACATGGGCCGGCAACATCTCCAGCACTAACGTGAACTGGAAGCACTTTCTGAATTATACTAATCTCGCTCAGCCAATTGAGAACTATCATGTTCCCACTGAGGAGGAACTTTTAGGCAGTTATCTGAACAAGTGGGGCAGAGATTAAGGAAAGCGACGGTTACACATGCTGGAAGCGATCCTGTGGGACAACGACGGTGTCCTCGTCGATACGGAAAGACTGTACTATGAATCAACGAAAGAGGCTCTTTCCGAAACGGGAGTCGAACTGACCGAGGAACTGTTCAAGACAATTTCCCTGAAGCAGGGTCGCAGCTCCTTCGACCTTGCCGCCGAAAGGGGCATAACAGCGGAGAAGATTTCTCGTCTCCAACAGAAACGCAATCTTCTCTATGGCAACCTGCTGCGGAGCGGTGTTCGGCCGATAGACGGTGTTGAGCATACGCTCCGCATGTTACAGGGCAGGGTGTCCATGGGCGTGGTAACGAGTTCCCGGAGGGAACACTTTGACATTATTCATGCCGCCACGGGACTCTTGCCATATTTTAATTTCGTGTTGACCCGGGAGGACTACGAACGTTCCAAACCGGACCCCGATCCCTTTCTCACTGCGATTAGGAAAAACGGTTTCAAAAAAGAGCGCTGCATCATCGTGGAGGATTCGGAACGCGGCCTCAGGGCTGCAATCGCGGCCGGGATCAGATGCATGGTAGTCCCAAACAGACTGACAATGGATGGCGATTTTTCCGGAGCCCATGGAATATATGATACAATCCTGGACGCCTCCAGCGAATTGCTTCGTCTGTTAGACTCAGACAACTAAAAATGCCGAAATGTTCCGTCCTTCGTGAGATGCCGGGATCGGTTCCCGTTGCCACCTGAATCATTGAGGATCAACCGGCTCTGCCAGCAGATGGGTTGAATTGGATTTTCGGCTTTACATATCCGGGCTTTATTTGTACTGAAATATACATGTTCTCAAAACTCCAATATCATCCCCGTTACAAGGTACTGGCTGTTCTCTGGCTCGTTTACGGATGCTATTACCTTAACAGACTTAACCTGGCACCGGTTATTCCCTTAATGATGAGGGATCTGCATCTTACGCACACCCAGATCGGTCTCATCAGCACCGCTTTTTTTGCCTTCTACACCATAGCCCAACTCCCCGCGGGATATCTGAGCGACATTTTCGGTCCCAGAAAGATTATCGTCACCGGGGGCTTTTTGTCATCCCTGGCGAATGCACTCTTCAGCGCCGGAACAGGGCTTGGATTCCTCATAGGCCTCCAGAGCGTAAACGGCCTCGGACAGGGTTGTGGCTTCAGCCCGAGCATCAAGCTCCTCAACAACTGGTTTCCAGCTTCCGAAAGAGGGCGTGCCCTTGGAATATTCTGCACCTGTACATCCGTTTTCACCGTTCTTGCCTATCTGCTTTCAGGTTATGTTGGCCACAGATTCGGCTGGAGAATCGTATTCATAATATCGCCCCTTATTATGCTTCCCGGTCTTGTTATTTTCCGGCTTCTTGCAACTGATCATCCTGACGAGTCCGGCATAATTATCGGGCGGGACAACCCCGACGAGGAACCAGACGGTGTATCTTTACAAAGAAAAAACAGGCTCTTTGCCGTCATCTCAAATGGACCCACGAGAATGGCCTGCCTGGGATTTTCCTGTCTGAGCTATATAACTTACTGCAACCTCATATGGCTCCCCTTGTATCTCTACGAATTCCACGGCCTCAGTGTCGTTTCGGCCGGTCTCTGCGCGGGCATCTATCCTCTTATGGGCATAATAGCGCGACCTCTGGGTGGCTATCTGTCGGACATCACCCTCAAGGGGAAAAGGAAGCCCGTTATCCTGGTGGGATTATTCATGATCCTCATATTCACCGCCCTTCTGGCCCTTTCCGACCACTTAATTATCGTACTCATGCTCATAGCAGGCGTCGGTTTCTTCGACCAGACCATAGGGACTCTTTTCTTCGCGCTGGAACTGGATATACTTTCACCAGATCTCACAGGAACCGCGTCCGGCTTTCTTGAGGCAGGAGGACATCTGGGGAGCATGTGCGCCATGTTTCTGACAGGTATTCTTATCGACACCTTCGGATCATATGCATCAGTCTTTTTTCTGCTTAGTTTTCTGGCGGCGCTGGGCATCTTAGCTGTTTTGCTTATACCCGAGAGTAAACAGCGGGCCTATGGATTTTCATAATGACATATAGTTATTATAGCCATGATTATTATTAGTTTGACTTATATTTCTACGGCTATATGATTTCATACCATAAAAAAGCAGCTACAATCGTTCATTATGTTTCAGGGTTAATCCGGCATCATCTGGCGTGTAATAAATAAGTTTCAATAACCACCCACAGTGAGAGCGGGTGTATTAACTAAGTGTCAGTAGAAATACCAAATCAAGGAGGCGTGCCATGGATACAATAAAGGCCGTTATGCTGAGAGACTGGTGCACCTGGGACGATGATTACAAGACCCTGGTGGAAGATTTGCGGGCAAAGCTCCTCGCGCTGGCCACGAAGAAAACTGAAGAATACACAATCACTCTTATGCAGGGTAGCGGCACCTTTTCCGTTGAATCGATTATCGGTTCCATAATCCCTCCCGAGGGTAAGCTTCTCGTCCTCGCAAACGGCGCCTACGGAGACAGGATCGCCCTGATCTCTAAAACCCTCAAGATAAACACCGTCGTTCATAACAGCGGGGAACTGGCAAAGCCCGACCTGGAAAAGCTTGAGTCAACCCTGAAGGAAGACAGGGATATAACTCACGTTGCCGTTGTACACTGTGAAACGACTACGGGCATGATCAATCCCATAGATAAGATAGGCGAGATAGTCAAAAAGCACGGGAGGGTATACTTTTCCGACACCATAAGTAGTTTTGGTGGAGTCCCCATGGATATTTCCGACCTGAACATCGACTACTGCGTTGGAAGCTCAAACAAATGTATCCAGGGAGTTCCGGGCTTTGGTTTTATCATCGCCAGGAAAAAGGAAATGACGAAGATAAAGGGCTACGCCCGTTCGCTCTCCCTTGATCTCTATGATCAGTGGCAGATGATGGAAGCGGACGGAGGCAAGTGGCGGTACACCTCTCCCACTCACGTTGTAAGGGCCTTTTACCAGGCGATGCTGGAACTGGAAGAGGAAGGCGGAATTGAAAAGAGACACGAGCGATACAGCTCCAGCCAGAGGATCCTGGTCGAAGGTATGAGAAGGCTTGGTTTCAAAACTCTTCTGCCCGACGAGTTCCAGTCACCGATTATTACATCCTTCTACAGTCCTGAAAGTGAAAAATATAATTTCAAGGACTTCTATGACAAACTGAAAGCGAGGGGTTTCGTTATCTATCCGGGCAAAGTGACAAAGCTCGATACGTTCAGGATCGGAAACATTGGCGACATTTATCCTGAAGATATAAAGAGGCTCTTAAAGGCAATAGAAGAATCCGTATTCTGGTAACAGATACTAACTGACGGGAACTCGGAACAAGCTCAATGGTATTTTAGCCGTTCAGTGATCCCTGGTACCAACTGCCTTCGGGAAATGCGCCCCCGAAGCTCTTTAATAATATTCTTATAGATTAGACATATCCGTCCTGAAGGAGAATGCAATGATTGTAGGGATTCTTAAAGAAATCAAGGCCGAAGAGAACAGGGTATCCATGACCCCCGGAGGGGTCGAAGTGATGAACCAGAACGGGCATACCGTTCTTGTGGAAAAGAAGGCCGGCATAAAGAGCGGACTCTCAGACAAAGTTTACATGAATGCCGGGGCAGAGATAGTGGGAGGCCCCCGGGAAATCTACGAACGAGCAGAAATGGTAATGCATGTCAAGGAACCGCTGCCGTCGGAATATGGATTTATCAGGAAAGACCAGATTGTCTTCACATACCTCCACCTTGCCGCAAATGAAAAACTGACCAGGCACCTCGTCCAGAGCGGATCTGTAAATATAGCCTACGAAACCATACAGATGGAGGATCGATCATTGCCCCTCCTTAATCCGATGAGTGAAGTGGCAGGGCGTATGTCTATTCAGGAGGGAGCCCGTTATCTGGAAATGTCCCGGGGAGGAGCGGGAGTTCTTCTGGGCGGAGTTCCGGGAGTTGACCCCGGCACCGTACTCATCATCGGAGGTGGAATCGTAGGGACCAATGCCGCAAAGATGGCATGCGGCCTGGGCGCCAAGGTGTATCTGCTTGATAACGACCTGTACCGTCTCCGCTATCTGAGTGATGTAATGCCGAAGAACTGTTTTCTGCTCATGTCAAAACCGGTTACGATTCGCAACCTCATAAGGGAAGCGGACCTGGTGATAGGGGCTGTCCTCATCCCTGGAGCCAAGGCGCCGAAACTTGTAACCCGAGACATGTTAAAAACCATGAAAAAGGGCTCCGTTATGGTCGATGTTGCCATCGATCAGGGCGGGTGTTTCGAAACATCAAAGGCCACCACACACACTGATCCTGTCTTCACCGTGGACGGAGTGCTTCATTACTGTGTTGCCAATATGCCCGGCGCCGTACCGAAGACATCGACACTGGCTCTTACCAATGCCACCCTGCCTTACGCCGTGGAAATCGCAACAAAGGGTTGGAAAAGGGCTTTCAGGGAAAACCGGGAAATCAAACATGGCGCCAATGTGGTAAAGGGCAAGGTGACCTGCATGGGGGTTGCCGACGCCTTCGGGCTTGAGTACGTACCCGTTGACACTCTTTTATGATCACAACTGTGAGGTCTGCCAGGCAACCTCAGCGGTCAATTACGACACATTACCGGGAACCCTCCAAACCTCCTTTTTAGCCCGTGGGGCCGGAAGCAGCTATTCTTCCGGCCTCGCCTTTTTTACCGCTTATTCTCCTCCACCTCGTTCAGGCATTCGTCGATGATATCAAGCGCCCTGTCCATCTCTTCCCTGGTGATTATCAGGGCCGGTGTGAGGGTAATTATATTTCCCATAGTCAACTTGAAGCTCAGTCCCTTAGTCAGAGCCCTGTACATCACCTCTTCCGCCTCTTCGACAGCCCTTTCACGCGTCGCCCTGTCCTTCACCAGTTCTATTCCGAGGAACAGACCTATCCCCCTGACATCCCCTATCAGGGGGTGCCGTTCCATCATTCCCCCCATCCGATCGAGGGCGTATCTGCCCAGTTCAGAGGCGCGGGCTGCAAGATTGTGACGCTCTATATAATCGATAGTTGCCAGCGCCGCCGCGCATCCGACGGGACTTTTTTCATGGGTATAGTGTCCCAGAGCCCGTTCCGCGGCAACGTCCAGATTCTCCCGGACGATCAGCGCGGCAAGTGGAAATATTCCCCCTCCCAGTCCCTTGCCTATCACAACCATGTCAGGTACAATATCGAAATTCTCGAATGTAAACATCTTTCCTGTACGACCCAGCGCGTGAGGGATTTCATCGAATATAAGCAGTGCGCCATGACGGTCACAGGCTTCTCTTATTATTCTCCAGTATTCAGGTCTGGGAATGTAAGGGGTGCTCCTTATCGGCTCGGCTATAACAGCGGAGATATCTCCCTCTTTTTCAAGTATATACTCGATGTACCGCGCGCAGACAAAATCACAGCCATCGCAATTCGGGTAACCGAAGGCACAGTGATATTCATCGGGTGGGGGAGCATGCTCCGTCCCGGACATAAGGGGACCAATGTCCCTGCGAAATATCGCCTCTCCCCCTATGGATATCGCGTCGAGTGACGCGCCGTGAAAGGAATCCCACATTGAAATCGTCTTGTGGCGGCCTGTTGCCATTCGGGCGAGCTTTATGGCAATTCCTATTGCCTCGGTCCCTCCGGGGCACAAGAGCACCTTATTCAAATCCCCCGGCGCGATTTCGCAGAGTTTTCCCGCCAGCTCAACGGCCACGCTGTTGGTGTAGCGCCGGGTGCAGAATGAGAGGTCGTCAAGCTGTCGTTTAACCGCCTCTATAACATCAGGATTGGCAAAGCCCACCTGATGGACATTGTTCCCGTGAAAATCCATATACCGCCGGCCCTGCATGTCTTCAATATATGCCCCTTCGCACCGGGACATTACGTTCAGACAGGGAGTGGAGAGCGCTTGACTCAGGAAATATCGCGAGTCTTCATCAAGGACGGCACGTGTCTCTTTGCTAAGATTCTCCTCCTGCCATTTATTCCTTCCGGGAGAAATGTTTATGTCACCCTCGGATATCTCAAGCTTTCTCATATGCGCACCTCCTTTATCAACAAAAGCAAGTTACAGTTAATCATCTATGCCCTGGTCATCTATAATGCAAGACAATAATTCTTATACGATACAAATGAACTTCCCCGCCGCAGGCGGCGGGGAATTAACCCCAAGAGGAATTAAAACTGGGCAGGTCCATTGATAAAAGTTCAACACAGCCCAGACACAACACCTGATCTCCATATTTTGCGCCATACTTTTTAGCGCCTTCCTTCTTTATCCATCCCCGGTCTTCCCCAACTCTTCCAGCCCCTCTATCAGGGCCATGACATTCTGCCCCAGCACTCTGTGGTTGTAACCTCCCTCCAGTATGGCGAAGCATCCTCCGCCGCTTTTCCGGCTCGCGCTGCGGACCATCCGACCCATCTCCCGGTAATTATCTGTGGAGAGGACGCCGCCCCAGTCTTCTCTGTGATTATCAAAACCTGCTGAGATGCCGATGATGTCCGCATCGTCAGGAAGTATCTCCTCTACATGTCTGAGATATTTGTTCGGATCGGATTCGGTTGGATTGTATATGGTTACATAGTCGGAATTTCCAAGTATGTTAACGTTGCCATCACCGAAATGAAGGTCAAAATCCAGGATAAATGCCGTATTTATCCTGCCTTCTCTCTTCAGTTTTGATATGGCAATGGCCATATTGTTAAAGAAACAAAAGCCCCATGAATTGTTCGCGGACGCGTGATGTCCGGGGGGTCTTATAAGGGCGAAGCAGGGTTCGACAAGACCGTTGAAGGCTGCCTGGATGGCGCCCCCGGCCGCAAGGGCAGCTATATCGTAAAGCCCCTGTTTTCTCACATGCGCCACATGATTGTCCGTATGGCAGGCAAGAATGTCCCCTTCATCGGCGGGAATCGCGTCAATAAATTCAACCCTGCCTTCTATGGCTTTGATAACGGCTTCGATCCGTCCATCGGCTGCGGCGGGATCGGAACAATAAGACTCTTTAAAATCTTCGTGATATATGACCTTCATATCGTTTTCCTCCTTGTCTTATCCCTATAATAAAGTTCAAACCCTGCGGCAAGAGAAAATTGCGGATTTCAGGCAGGGATAAATGCCGGCACAAAAAAACGCCGCCGGAGATTCCCTCAGTCGGCAAAATATGATATCAATATGGAGCAGTTTCAGATAAGAAATATTATTTCATTCTTTTTCAGCGAGTGTCATGTCAATGATACTTTGTCATTTCGAAGGAGTTTTTACGACTGAGAAATCTTAGATTTCTCCCTGCGGTCGAAATGACATTTCTTGATTGACACGACAAGAGTGTCATTAATTAAAAATGGAGGCAACAACCATGAAAAACAGAAAACTTCTTATGATTCCCGGACCGATCGAGTTTACTCCCGAGGTAATGCGGGCGATGGGTATGCCCACAACGAGCCATGTGGCCCCCGACTTTGTCGAGTGCATGGGTCAGGCGCTTGAACGGACGCGCGAGGTGTTTCTATGCCCCGGCGGGCAACCATTTATTGTTGCCGGTTCCGGAACGATGGCCATGGACATGGCCGCCTGCAACATCATCGAACCGGGAGATAATGTTCTGGTGGTAAACACGGGTTATTTCAGCGACCGTTTCGGCGCAATTCTGGAACGCTATGGGGCGCGGGTCACACACGTTAAGTCAGCCATAGGAGATGTCCCTTCTCTGGATGAAATTGAGGCGGAACTCAGGAAGGCCGATTATAAGGGGTTGGCTGTGACACACGTTGACACCTCTACCGCTGTATGCGCCGACATAGAGGGGCTGGCTGGCCTGTGCCGGAAGTATGGAATCCTGAGTATCGTGGATGGCGTCTGCTCCGTTGCCGGCGAAGAACTGCGCCAGGAAGAATGGGGCGTGGATATTGTCCTCACCGCCTGCCAGAAGGCCATAGGGGTTCCCCCCGGGCTGGCGCTTCTTGTGGCAAGCCCCAAAGCGATAGAGACATTCAAAAACCGCCGCACCCCTGTTGGAAGCTACTACTCCGACTGGGCGAACTGGCTTCCCATAATGGAGTCTTACGAAGACCGCAAGGCGGCCTACTTCGGAACACAGGCGGTGAATCTCGTATGGGCGCTGAACATCAGCCTCGAGCAGATTCTCGCCGAAGGGATGGACAAACGTTTTGCCCGTCACCGTCTCATGAGCGACGCATTCAAGGCGGCCATGACCGCCATTGGTCTGAAGCAGGTGCCGGTAAACGCCGATAAGGCGGCTAATACCCTGACCGCCCCATATTTCCCGGAAGGTGTGAACGGCAGCGTGCTCCCGCTGATCAAGGATGCCGGCGCCATATTAGCCGGAGGCCTCCTCGCCGAAATCAGAGAGAAGTACTTCCGCGTGGGACACATGGGTGCTGTGAGCGCCGCGGACATACTGGCCACCGTGGGTGCGATAGAGTCAGGATTTGCAAAGGCGGGATATAAATTTGATCATGGAGTAAAACATTAGGGTCTGTCAGGAAAAAGGTGAAGAGTTCCGGCTATCCGACATAAAAGTGCAGGCGCGGCCTTTATACTTCTTAAACGTCGTAGCCTGCGCGCTCGATTGCCTGCTTTACTTTTTCGATACCGGCTTCTTCCTCTATCTCAAATACCACCGTTTTTTCGTCCAGGCGGACATCAACATCCGATGTCCCGGCGATCGATTCGACAGCCTTTTTTACCGTGCCCGCGCAATGCATGCAGGTCATACCCTGAACAGGCAAGCTTATTTTATTGTCTCCCACGTCTCTTCCCCCCTTTACCCTGTCAAGAATCCTGGTTTTCAGATAATACCATCCGATCATCATGGCCAGTATAATGGACCCTCCCGCCTTCAGCCATGCAGGCAGTATTTCGTGATTATGAAGGATTATAACGTTTTGAAAACCGAAATGCGCTGTAAATATGTTAAGCAGGTATCCTAACAAAAGGCTGATAAGGGCAATGGCCGACAGATAAACAATGGTGGATTTTTTGCCAAGGACTTTAAAGACCGTCAAAATAGTCATGGCATTCGTCGCGGGACCCGTCAGGAGAAAAACCAGAGCGGCGCCCGGTGAGATGCCCTTCATTATAAGGGAGGCGGCGACAGGTGTGGATGCCGCGGCACACACATAAATGGGGATGCCTACAATCAGCATTAAAAGCATGGATAGGAAATCACTGCCAAGGTGTTTTTCAAAAAATCCATCAGGTATCAGGGCGGATATAATGCCAGCGGCAATTATACCCATCAACAGTGCGTTCGCGAGGGAGCCTAACAGGTCATATTCAATATAGCCGGGGATTGATTTGAGCCGCTTGTAATAGCTTTCCCGCGGAACCGCATCATCCGGCAGGACAATCTCCGGCTGATCAGGCCCGTTCCTGCCAAGAATATTAACCATGATACCGGCAGCCAGCGCGGTGACCAGTGACGCAACAATACGGAAAAGAGCGAACACCCATCCTAAAAGGGAATAGGTAATCATGAAACTGTCCGCGCCAACCTGTGGTGTCGCGATGAGAAATGATATGGTAGAACCCTTCGACGCGCCGCTTTTCCTGAGGGAAGCCGCGACCGGCACAACGCCGCATGAACAGAGAGGAAGGGGTATGCCGAATATCGTTGACTTTATGACAGAGAGAAAGGAGTCGCGCCCCAGGTGACGACGTATAACGGATTCCGGAAAGAAAACGTAAAGTATCCCGGCAACAATAAACCCGAACAGCAGATAGATTGATATCTCATTAAAAAAGAACAGAATCTCTTTTGACACATGTGCAACAAAACTCATGCGGTTTGCCCCTCATTTGCTGACAGCAGCAATCCATTTCAGGTATGTTTCGCTGCCGCCACTTATCGGGAGCTGTATTATCTCCGGGACATCATAACTGTGATTCTTAGAAATAAACTCTTCAATCCTGTCATAGTGAGTAGATTTTGCCTTTATCAGCAGCAACTTTTCGTCATCTCTGTTGACCGCACCGTCCCATTCGTAAAAGCTTGTAACTCCCGTTAGCTGCACGCACGCCGCCAGCCGTGATTCAATCAACAGGCGGGCCAGTTTTTCCGCTTCCTCCCTGTTCCCGCACGTAGTCAGTATGACGCAGTATTTTTTGGATTCAGGCATTATCTTTAGCAGCCGCTGCAGCTT
The DNA here is from genome assembly GCA_019313695.1 of Deltaproteobacteria bacterium. Lineage (GTDB taxonomy): Bacteria > Desulfobacterota > Syntrophia > Syntrophales > UBA2210 > UBA2210. The sequence continues at coordinate 1,413 of JAFDAS010000004.1, read as the reverse complement.
CCTCCGCATGAACCGCCAGACAGGCTGGAGGTAATGGAAAACCCTGAGCCTCTGTCCGTAGTAATGAAATCTATGTTTACAGGCTTCACCTGTTCGAACAACTGTTCGTCTATCACGAATGTGACGCCATCTTCCTCAAAGACCTTATCTTCTTCCCTTGCCTCATCCAGAGACATTCCCAGTGAAGGCCCCGCTCACCCGCCTGCGGAATACACCAGACGGACAGGGATTTTTTCTTCCCTCGATTCAAGTGCCTTTTTGATCATTTCCTGTGCTTTTTCCGATACTTCAAACATTTTGCTTTCTCCTCTATGTTTTTTACTCTTGAGTGGATATTCCAACAAGCTCCACATAATCGTTTGCAGATACGCCACTATAATAAGACCTGCACTCCGGTATGTCAAATGGGGGTTTAATCAACGGGGGTTTAATCTATTGGACAGATGTCCCGAATATCCACCCTGCCGTCGAGGGCTTCACACACCCTCTCTTTATCGGTGGCGGAGAATCGTATGCAGACGCCGCAGTCGGAGCTGAGATGGCGCGGCACCGGTATTATCTTATAGGAAATGCCTGCACCTTTGAAGAGTTTTTCGGCAAGCAGAGCTTCACTTGTCGAGTCAAAGAGAAGGACCAGGCGGGTTTTTGTGTCCCTCATATTCTGATCACCTTTGAATAAGTTTTTCCACGGCGAAAAGAACTGCTTGAATGTCGTCCTTTTCAAGAAAGTATCCCAGACTGAGCCGCACCGTTCCCGCTGAAAAGGTTCCGATGGTGCTGTGAGCGGCAGGGGCGCACTGCAAACCCGGTCTCGACATGATATTGAATTCTTCATCGAGGGCCATGGCAACCCCGGAGCAATCCACGCCCGATATATTGAATGACACAACAGCTGTCTGCTTTTTCGCGTCACCGCACCCGTACAGGATAACCTCTGGAATGGATTTGAGCCCTTCCATAAGAATTGCCGCCAGTTCCGACTCTTTTTTTCTTATGGCCTCTATCCCGACGGAGCGGATAAACCGGATGCCGGCGTTGAGGCCGGCAATTCCTATCACATTCGCGGTGCCCGATTCGTATCTGTCGGGGAGAAAATCCGGATGTTCCTCCGACTCGGATCTGCTGCCTGTGCCGCCGGTCATGATGGGGCAGATCTCCTTTTCCAATCCTTCGGCCATGCAAAGTCCTCCCGTTCCCTGGGGACCGAAGAGGGACTTATGACCGGTAAACGCGAGGACATCTATGAACATCTCCTCTACATCTATCGGAATGACGCCCGCGGTCTGCGCGGCATCAACACAAAATATGACTCCTTTTTCACGGGCGATTTTTCCTGTCTCGGCGATGGGCATGATTGTGCCCGTAACGTTGGAGGCATGGGTAAGATAGATTGCCCTTGTATTCTTCTTTATA
>JAFDAS010000180.1 GCA_019313695.1 Deltaproteobacteria bacterium | reverse complement strand
GGACATACTGACGTTTAACTTGTTACTATTCACTTACAGACATGGTAACTAAAAAATAGACATACATTGGAATAGGATTGTAATTAAAACAGTCGAATATCCAGCAAATGGCACTGGATAATGGGATCGATATCACAGGCAAGACCGATGAGGAACTGCTTGATGAGATCCAGGCAGCACTTCAAAAGCCAAAAGAGGCTTCTGAACCTTAAAATCATTTTTTGATAGCATATATTTTATAAATATATAGTGCGAGTTAATTCGACCGAAGGGAGAATTTTCTCGTCGAGTGGTCATATCACTCTTGATTTCATAGTATAATATGCCAAATTATGCATGATGTGAAAAGAAAGACATTTTAAGGATGACGTATTCCATGTAGCACAGAATCACAGCGATAGATGTGTGGTGTGAATAAATATACATGTTTTTTCACTGTATATATTTTACTGATATCAGTACGGGCTGAATGTATGCCTGTAAATTAAATTTTAAATATTCTTGCGAAATGGTACAAAACTTGCGCATTGTCCACAAGTAATGTTGTTTCGCATCACAAGGAGGATTTCAATGAAAGTATACAAATCTTATGACGATTTACCAAAAATAAAACTGCCTGGGGACCAGGAGATATTCATCAGCGACAGTACTATCCGCGATGGATCTCAGATGCCAGGAATTGTCATGAATAAAGGGCACAAACTCAAAATATACGAGTTTTTACATGATATAGGTATTGAAAAACTTGAGACTTTTGTATTCAATGAACGTGATCGAACTGCAGTAAAAATGATGTTTGATTACGGTTATGAATCTCCTGAAATTACTGGATGGGCACGTGCAGTGCCAGCCGATATTGACATGGTGTTGGACGTTGACGGGATTGAGGAAGTTGGAATTCTCATGTCAGTATCCGATTCTCATGTTTTTGACAAGATGGGACTTCCAAGTCGTGAAGCAGCAGAGGAAAAATATGTAAATGCACTCCAGTATGCAGTTGATCACGGACTTAGGACGCGTGCCCACATTGAAGACATGACACGTGCGGACAACTATAATTTTGTATATCCACTTATTGGGAAACTGCTCGAAGTTGACCCGAATTGTACCATTAGGCTGTGTGATACAGTAGGTTTTGGCCTTCCATTTTGTGATGTTGATGAACCGTATGGCATTCCTTCAATGGTTGACCACATAAAGAATGAACTTGGTGCTACAAATATAGAGACGCATTGTCATGATGATTTTGGTCTTGCAGTTGCAAATTCACTTGCAGGATACTGGCACGGTGCCAATTGGTCAAGTGTAACATTCCTTGGGATTGGGGAGCGAGCCGGCAATGCAGAAATGGAAAAACTGTTGGTCTTCCTTGCAGAGCGGGTAGAAGGTTTCGAGAAGTATAATCTTGAATCGATAACAAAATTTGCAAAATTCATGGAAAAGGAAATTGGAATTCGGATTCCAAGAAATAAATCTGTTATCGGCAAAAACATTTTTGCACATGAATCAGGGATACACGCTGCAGGCGTCATAAAAAATCCATTTACATATGAACCATTCCTGCCTGAGAAAGTAGGAGGTGAGCGCATATTCCTTATTGGCGATTCATCCGGCATTGAAGTTCTTAAATTCAAAGTTCAGGAAACTCTCAATGATTTGATGGATGTTGAAATAACAATTGGCAAAGATGATAAACGACTTAAATTAATCCAAAAAGATATCCAAAAATTGTATGATAGAGAAAAGCGGGTTTCATGCATATCTGACGAAGAGATTCAGGCGTATGTTGAAAAATACTTCTTATTCGAGTCTGTTGTAAAACGTGATATGCATCATGCAGATGGATATAATGATGAGGAAGACGAATAAATAAAATAACATTTTGGATATAAGGTCAAGTTAAAGTTAAAATAAAATCATTAACTTAAACGTTATATCCGACAACCTTTTTTTGTGTTTTATAAATAATGTTGTGAGTAAATCCAAGCGTCAGCAAGGATTTTCCTCAAAATATTCATTTTGTTTTAAGCCAATATTTCGCTTGTGTATTTTGCGATCGCGTCTGTCATCTCGCTGAGTTTTGCACTGCCACCAAGGTCATAGGTGATGTACTTTCTTTCTGCGATAACGCGTTCGGTTGCTTTGAAGATCGCATCAGCCTTTTCGCTTTCACCGAGATAATCAAGCATCCATGCACCTGCAAGAACTGTTGCTACAGGATTTACCTTATCCTGTCCGGTGTACTTTGGAGCAGAACCGTGTGCGGGTTCGAACATTGCGTAGTTGTCCCCGATATTTGCGGAGTAAATAAGTCCGATACTGCCAACCAGTGCTGAACATTCTTCGCTTATGACATCCATGAACAGGTTTGTCGAAAGGAGGATCTTGTTGTTGAATATCTGCGGATTCTTGATCAACTGCTGTGCGATATTGTCAATATGATATTCCCATGTATCAATGTCAGGATAATCTGCACTGACTTTATTGACTTCTTCCAAGAATGTGCCGCATGTCAGTTTTAGAATATTGCTCTTGTGGATTGGTACGACTGTATCGTAGTTTCGTTTTTTTGCTTCTTCAAATGAGTAACGTGCGATGTCATTGCTGGATGTGCGTGTGATCTTCCGAATCGCAATATATACATCGTCTGTGAGTTTTACTTCCTCACCAATGTAGAGTCCTTCAGTACCCTCACGTACGCAAACGAAATCAACTTCACCAAGTGGTGGGTTTGTGTTTGGGAATGTTTTTACAGGACGTACATTTGCATAGAGATTGTATTTCTGCCTGATGGATACAGCGACGCTTCTTGGGGTGCCGACTCCTCCAGGGGTGGTTGTTGGACCCTTGAAACAGGCATCTGCACTGTCAAGGATATCCCATGTCTCGTCAGGAATAAGTGAATTTCCGCCGTGCTCTTCCCACCAGCCCGCACCGGCTTCACATGATATGAATTCAACATCTGTGTTGGCGGCTTCTGTTACCTTTATCATTGCATCAACAAGTTCAGGGCCAACGCCGTCACCTTTTATTACTGCTGCTGTTTTACTCATTTTATCATCACCAAGTGCACCTTAATAGTTGTTTTAGTATTAAATATTCTCCTGTGATTGCAGAACAGTTCATTATATCTCCAAAAGTAAAGATGGACTGGAATCAGTAATCATGTTACTTTAAATTAGATGGAGTAGGAATTAGTCTTGTGAATATTATGTCTCCTGCAATTCCAATCACTGATAATCACATGCACATCGATCCAAGATGTCGTGGCTTGCTTGCCGTAAAGGACTTTAAGAATGCAGGTGGCACACACATCATCCTTGTATCGAAACCAACATGGACGATCGGA
>JAFDAS010000034.1 GCA_019313695.1 Deltaproteobacteria bacterium | reverse complement strand
GTTTATTCTATCTGATTCGCCCATGTCGTGAGCTTTCACGGGGTTGGTTAACAACCATAAGATCTGTGACATAACAATTGGACACGGCATGGAACCGATGGTTTTCTGGGGTCCGGAAACGGACCAGGGGCTGATGTCACAATAACAGCCTTGATCCCGATGGGTGACTGGTGCGTATCAGCAATACATTGATCGCGAACCGATAAGATAGAAGTAACGGGTGTGAACGGAAGGATAAAGCGAAGCTGTGCCGAAATGCCCACTTGATGGACAAGCAAAAAAGAAGAACTGTTTTTGTAATGGAGAGGTGTATTTTTTACTTGACCTCACCTTGAATGGGTGACCCCACCTTGAATGGGTGACCTCCTTGACCCCCCAAGATTTCTCCCTACGGTCGAAATGACAAATTGTGCGAGTATGACTTTTTATGGATTTGTCAAAAATAGCTTCTCCCGGAAACAAGACTGCTTCTTTATTTATTGTCGTCCACGAGGCAAACTGATAAAGAGACGGTCGGGACAATGTCAGCCCGATATTCTTTAGAGATCGAGAGGGTACTCCATGAGCGTTGATTCGAAAAAGATTATTTACAGCATGATGAGGGTCAGTAAATTCTACCAGAACAAGGCTGTATTAAAGGATATATCCCTTTCCTATCTTTACGGCGCCAAGATCGGCGTTCTGGGACTGAACGGCTCCGGAAAAAGTTCACTCCTGCGCGTTATGGCCGGGGTCGATGAGGAATACAACGGGAAGGCCGCTCTCTCGCAGGGATATACGCTGGGGTTTCTCGAACAGGAACCGGTGCTCGACCCTGATAAAACGGTACAGGCCGTCGTGGAAGAAGGCATGCAGGAGGCGGTGGGTCTCGTGAGGGAATACAATGAGATCAGTGAAAAGTTTGCTGAACCCATGTCTGACGACGAGATGAATAATCTGATAGAGCGTCAGGGTGAGTTGCAGGAAAAAATCGACCAGGGCGACCTCTGGGATATCGTGCAGAAACCGGATATCCTGCTCCTGGACGAACCGACGAATCATCTGGATGCCGAAACGGTGGCCTGGCTTGAACGTCATCTCCAGCAGTATGAAGGGACGGTGATTGCCGTCACGCACGACCGGTATTTTCTGGATAATGTTGCCGGATGGATTCTGGAGCTTGACCGGGGAGAGGGCATTCCCTGGAAGGGGAACTATTCTTCCTGGCTCGCGCAGAAACAGCAGCGGCTGCAACAGGAGGAAAAACGGGAAACGGAACGGCAAAAGACACTGCAGCGGGAGCTGGAATGGATCAGCATGTCGCCGAAGGGACGCCAGACAAAGGCGAAAGCCCGTATCAATGCCTATGAATCACTCATGAACCAGAGCTATGAAAAGCAGGAGAATGATCTGGAAATCTACATTCCGCCGGGGCCCCGTCTCGGAAAGATCGTTATTGAAGCGGATAATGTGAGCAAGGCATTTGGCGACCGGCTTTTATTCGAAGGGATGACCTTCGCGCTGCCCGCGGGAGGCATCGTCGGCGTTATCGGACCGAACGGTGCAGGCAAAACAACGCTCTTTAACATGATAACCAAGGGGGAAACACCCGACTCAGGCACGATAAACGTCGGCGAGACGGTCTCGCTTGCATATGTCGATCAGGATCGGGATACGCTCGACCCGGACAAGACAATATGGGAAGTGATTTCCGGGGGCAATGATATGGTTAAGCTGGGGGAAAGAGAAATGAACTCAAGGGCCTATGTCGGACGTTTTAATTTCTCAGGATCAGACCAGCAGAAAAAGGTGAGCATGATCTCCGGAGGCGAGCGCAATCGCGCTCATCTTGCCTGCATCCTCAAGGAGGGGGCCAACGTGCTTCTGCTTGACGAACCGACAAACGATCTGGATGTGAACACCATGCGGGCCCTTGAAGAGGCATTGGAGCAATTCGGGGGATGCGCCGTTATCATCAGTCACGATCGCTGGTTTCTTGATCGCATTGCCACGCACATCCTTGCCTTTGAGGGAGACAGCTCCGTCGAGTGGTTTGAAGGCAATTATTCCGATTACGAGGCCGACCGGAAAAAGAGGCTCGGAAAAGCCGCCGACCAGCCGCACCGGATCAAATACCGACATTTGACACGATAATAAACGGGGCGGGAGGCAGACAGATGGACGATCTGGATAAATATATTGAAACAAGAAAGAAGCTGAGCCCGAAATTTGCAAAGAATTTTGACAAAGGATATGAGCAATTCAAAATTGGTATTCTCCTGAAGCAGGCTCGTCTTGAAGCGGGCCTTACCCAAGAGCAGGTGGCAAATAAATTGCGCACCAGAAAATCCGCCATAAGAAACACGAGAAAACAATAAGATAACATTTTATTGCAAAGTAACATTTAAAATGTTATCGTCCGGAAAAATGTTATTGTGGTGCCATGGAGAAGCTAACCCGTAAATTTGTGGAATACGTCTCTGGGGCGGCCGGTCAATCGGCCGCTTTGGGGCCCCGTGTGCCGGAACAACTTCCTCAATACCTGTTCCAACGGTACTCCTTGTTTGAAATCACAATCGGCGGCCGTCGGTTTTTGGGAATCATCCTCAAAGACACCATTGATTTCCGGCCATCTGTGTTCGAAAAGCATTTGCGGCAAATAATGCTACAAGTTACATATCTGGAAGGACACTGTCTGATTGCCCAGGATCTGCCTGGTTACGTCCGACAAAGACTGGTCGAACGAAAAATCCCCTTCGTGGTTCCCGGACGCCAGCTGTACTGGCCGGAGTTGGGACTTGCCGTTCGAGCCAGAAAGGCGAAGAGTACTCCCGTGTCTGTAGATACTGTCAGCCCTGCGACCCAAGTGGTCTTAATCTACGCTTTGACAGGCGGCATGCCGGAACCGCTTACTTCCAAGATCCTGGCAGAAAAACTAAAATATGCGACAATGAGCATGTCCCGTGCTCTTGATGAGATCGAGGCCAACAACCTGGGCCACGTGGGGCGTAACGGTCGAGAGCGGTTGCTCAGTTTTCCCGAAGGTCGGCGAACCCTGTGGCAAACAGCTTTGCCCTTTATGCGAAACCCGGTGCGCGAGACGGTGCGTATCAGAAAAAGCCTGCTTACGCCCGCTTTACGCCTCGATGCGGGAGAAAGCGCCTTGGCGAGCCTGAGCATGCTTATATCCCCAGAAGAGCAGGTATATGCGTTGGGCCGCCAGGCCTGGAAAAGGATTGCCGGGAAAGTTGAAACAATTCCCGTGGAAGACGAAGGAACCTGCCGCGTGCAGCTATGGCGTTACGATCCTGTGCTGTTTTCCAAAGAGGGGAAAGTGGATAATTTTTCGCTCTATCTCAGTATGCGAGATGAAGAAGACGAGCGCATAGAATCCGCTTTGGAGGAAATGATGGAGAAAGTTGTATGGTCGTAGGACTCGATAAGTTTTCCGCTCACTTTGCAGGCTACCAAGATCGCTATGTGCTCATCGGCGGTGCAGCCATCTGGCTGGTCTTGGATGAGGCTGGAATTGATCCACGTGCTACCAAAGATCTGGACATTGTTCTTTGTCTGGAAGCGCTGGACCCGGAGTTCGGAGATGCTTTTTGGGAGTTCGTCAAGACGGCCGAATATGAGAACAAGGAAAAGAGCAAGGGGGACAAGATCTTTTATCGTTTTTGGAAACCGGCCCAATCCGATTATCCCTTTATGCTGGAGTTGTTCTCCCGAAAACCCGATATGCTGGTTCTCGGTGACGACAGCCACTTGACTCCGATCCCAATTGGTGCAGACGTTTCCAGCCTCTCAGCGATTCTATTAGATGAAAACTATTACGACTTTATCCACCAACACAAACGTGAAATTGAAGGTATTTCAATCGTTGATGAGCAATGCCTTATCCCACTCAAGGCACGTGCCTGGCAGGACTTGACGCAACGGAAAGCGGACGGAGGAGACGTTGACAGCAAGGACATTAGAAAACATCGAAATGATGTGCTTCGTCTTTATCAGGTGCTGTTACCAGAATTACGTATCGAGTTGCCTGAGGCAATCCGCAATGATTTATATAGATTTCTCCAGGCAATTGAGCCTGAGCTGAGTCGGCAGTTACTGAAACAACTGGGCATAAAAGGAGTTGACGTTGCTGACGTGCTCCAGACTATAAAGACCGTTTACGGGATCACAGAAGGGACAGAGTAGCAAAGGGATCAGACTCGGATTAATTTCTTAAACCGAAGGATTTTCCCTATTAGCCTCCTTAATCCCCCGATGACACCAGAGAGAAACACCATGATGCTCAACCATGTGATGAAAGCCGGGTCCGGAAGGAGTATCGTATGGCGCTGGTGAGCCTCAAGGATGTGACCATCAGCTTTGGCGGCCCGGTACTGCTCGAGGCGGCGGATTGGCAGATCGAACGGGGTGAAAGGATCTGCCTGATCGGTCGCAACGGTACCGGTAAATCCACGCTGCTCCGATTGATTCATGGCGAGCTGTTTCCCGACAGCGGAATGATGACGAAAACCCTGGGGCTGAGAACAGCCCTGCTGCCACAGGAAGTGCCCCTCGATCTGGACGGCACCGTCTACGATATTATCTCGTCTGGACAGCCGCACCGGCAGGTTCAGACGGTCATCTCCCGCATGAACCTCGATGAAACGGCGGAATACGGCACCCTTTCCGCCGGACTGCAACGGCGAGTGCTCCTGGCGCGGGCGCTGGTGAGCGACCCTGATATCCTCATGCTTGATGAGCCGACCAATCATCTGGATATCGACTCCATTATCTGGATGGAGCAGTTTCTGCTCCGCTCGGGGAAAACCATAATTTTTGTCACCCATGACAGGGCCTTCCTTAATCGGGTATCCACTCGCATAGTGGAACTCGACCGGGGTGTGCTGACCTCGTTTGCCGGCAATTATGATGATTATCTTACCCGCAAAGAGGAACTGATAGAGAACGAAGCCTCGCGCAACGCGGAGTTTGACAAACATCTGGGTCGCGAAGAGATCTGGGTCAGGCAGGGTATCAAGGCACGGCGAACCCGTAATGAGGGACGGGTGCGGGCTCTGATGAAGATGCGGGCAGAGGTGGAGAAGCGCCGTGCCCGGAGCGGCAATCTGCGCCTCATGATGCAGGAGGCCGAGCGGTCGGGCCGACTGGTCATCAAAGCAAGGAATATTGCCGTCGCCTATGATAACCACCCTTTGATTACGGATTTTTCAACAACCGTCATGCGGGGTGATAAAATCGGCGTTATCGGACCAAACGGCTGCGGCAAGACCACGCTGCTTCGAATTCTGCTGAGAGAGATCGATCCGGACAGCGGGTCCGTGCGGCACGGGACCCGTCTGCAGGTTGCCTATTTTGATCAGCTCAGGGCTCAACTCGATGAAAGCAAAACCCTTCAGGAAAACGTTACCGATGAGGGAGACATGGTCACGGTGAACGGAAAACCGCGGCATGTCATCGGTTATCTGCAGGACTTCCTGTTTTCACCGGCTCAGGCCCGTGGTCCCATCACCTCCCTTTCCGGCGGAGAGCGCAACCGGCTCCTTCTGGCCAGGCTCTTCACCCGATCATCCAATGTGCTGGTCCTGGACGAACCCACCAACGACCTGGACGGGGAAAGTCTGGAACTGCTGGAAGCCATGCTGATCGAGTACACCGGGACGGTTCTGCTGGTAAGCCACGACCGCGCCTTCCTGAACAATGTCGCCACTTCCACCCTGGTCTTTGAAGGGTCGGGCCGGGTAGAAGAATACGCAGGCGGTTACGACGACGGGCTCCTTCAGCGGTCCCGGCCGGAGGAAACCACCCTGGAGCCGAAGCCAAAAAAGGGCAGACCCCGCAGCGTGCCCAGCGGCCCCCGCAAGCTTACCTTCAAAGAGCAGCGCGAACGGGAGAAACTGCCGGGCATCATCGAAGATCTGGAGGCGCGAAAGAGGGACCTTTTCGCCGCCATGGCCGATCCTGAGCTTTACAAGACCGCCGGAACAAAGGTCGCGCGACTGCAGGCCGGTCTGGATGAACTGGAACGGGAGTTGGAGGCGGCCTATGCCCGGTGGGAACTGCTGGAAGATCTGGCACTAAAAACCGACGGGTAACCATTGCCCCGACATTTTCGCTTCAATATCCTATTGACCCACAAGCCTGTTTTATAATACCTTCAAGAAAAAGGGAGACCTTATAGTAGGATAGAACCATCTTAAGGAGGTTTTTGTATGAACAGGGCGACCGAGGAAAAGAGTTATGAGCAGTTGAGTCCTTTTGAACTGAAGAACAAGCTCATGGCGATGGCAGAGAAGAGGTCTGAAAAGCTCATGCTCAACGCCGGAAGGGGCAACCCCAACTGGGTGGCCACAGAGGCCAGGCACGCATTCTTCCTGCTGGGTAATTTCGCCATGGGGGAGGCATACAGAGTAATGAGCCGGCCGGGACTGGCAGGGGCTCCTTCCGCTTCCGGATCTGCCGGGCGGTTCCGTGAGTTCTGCCTCATACACAGCGAGACGCGGGGAGCTCAGTTCCTTGCGGACGCGCTGAAGCATGTCACAACCCAGATGGATCTGAACGGTGATGAGTTCGTGGGTGAGATGGTTGACGGCATTCTGGGTGACCACTACCCCACTCCCGACAGGGTTCTTGTGAACACCGAGAAGATAGTCAGGGCCTATCTGGATGTGGCCATGTGCGACTCCAGACCGCCCGAGGGAATCATGGATATCTTCCTGACAGAAGGCGGCACAGCAGCGATGACATACATCTTCAACACGCTGCGGGAGAATCATCTGGTAAAGAAGGGGGACAAGATAGCCCTGGGAACACCGATATTCACTCCTTACCTCGAGATTCCGGTGCTGAACGATTACGAGATGGTGGTCGTCGATGTGGAACAGAACGAGGACAAGGACTGGCAGTATACGGACGCCGAGCTGGAGAAGCTGGCCGATCCCGATGTAAAGGCCTTCTTTCTTGTGAACCCCTCCAACCCCTCATCTGTGAGCATCGCCGAAGAGTCTCTGTATAAGATAGCAGATCTGGTCCGGGACAAAAGGAAGGACCTGATAATCCTGACCGATGATGTGTACGGCACATTCGTGAACGGCTTTCGGTCACTGGCGGCAATCGCCCCGAAGAACACCATACTTGTCTATTCTTACTCCAAGTACTTCGGAGCCACAGGCTGGAGGCTGGGAGCGATCGGCATCAGCCGGGACAACGTGATGGATGAGATGATCGCCGCTCTGCCGGAAGACCAGAAGAAGGAACTGCACGAACGGTATGTAACTATCAGCCGAGATCCCGATTCCATCAAGCTGATCGATCGTCTGGTAGCCGACAGCAGGACCGTGGCCCTGAACCACACCGCCGGACTCTCCACGCCTCAACAGGTGATGATGGTGCTGTTCAGTCTCCAGGAACTCCTCGACCTGGAAAGCAGACTCTACCGCAAGGAAGTGCAGGATGTGGTGCGGGAGAGATACAACACGCTCTATGCCGCCCTGGGGGAAGAACCGGTGGAGCTTACCTGCTACGCGAAGTACTACGCAACAATAGATATTCACAAGCTTGCAGTGAAGAGACACGGCGAGGAATTCGCCAAGTGGCTGAAGACCACCCATGAGCCCATTGACTTCGTCTGGAGACTGGCCGCGGAAAAGGATGTTGTGCTGATGGACGGCGGGGGCTTCGACGCCCCTGAAATGTCTGTGCGGGTGTCTCTCGCAAACCTTAACAAGGCCGACTACGACAAGATAGGACATGCCGTGAGCGACCTGCTTGAGAAATATGTCAAGGAGTGGAAGGCGGGCGAATGATGGAAATACTCCATGAACTTGCCGAGCTTTGCCGCAATAATCCCTCCATCCTGCTCTTCGGGGCGCTGGCCGGAGGGTACGCGCTGGGGAAAGTGAAGATCGGAACATTCTCCCTGGGATCCACGACCAGCGTACTGCTTGTGGGCATCGTGCTGGGGGGGATACTGCTGAGGAACACCACCTACGATCTGGGCATCATCAAGACGGTGTCCTTCGGCCTGTTTATCTTTACCATCGGATACAGGGTAGGTCCTGATTTTGTTGGAGGCCTGAAGAGGGGGGGAGCACAGTACATAGGCGTAGCCCTGTTCTTCTGCGCGGCTGCCATTGGATCGTCCCTTGTTCTGGCAAAGATCTTCCACCTGAACAGCGGCTACGCGGCGGGAATGCTGGCGGGAGCCCTCACCCAGTCCTCTGTGATCGGAACGGCGGACGGGGCAATAATGCACCTTGAGTCCGGAGCACGAAGTATCGCTCTCAATCTGAAATCCGATGTAGCTGTGGCCTATGCCGTTACATACATATTCGGAACAGCCGGGCTGATTGTACTTATGAAGGTTCTGCCGCGGATATGGGGAATTGACCTCCGGCAGAGTGCCGCGCAGGAGGAAAAGGAGATGGGTTCCACAACAGGGAAAGACACTCTTGAGTCCTTCCACTGGTCCCGTCTGGTAATGCCCAGAGCATTCACGGTAAGCAATGACACCGCCGCCGGAAAGACCGCCTCAGCCCTTGAAGCATCTTTCTCCGATACTGTCGCGGTGGAAAAAGTGTGTAGAGGCGGGAAGGTGATCGACCCCGTTCCCGGTGATATAGTGCTGAACAAGGGTGATACGGTTGTGCTCACCGGTCACAGAACGGAACTGCTGAAGGCGTCTGAACTGATTGGCCCGGAAGTGGACGACTCGTCAGTCAGCGGAATGGTTGGCGAACTTCTGGGTATCTGCGTCACCGCAAAGAAGTACAGCGGAAAGACCCTGGGAGAGATATTCTCAAAAACCGGTCACGGCTGTTTCATACGCCGTGTTATCAGGCAGGCCCACGATCTGCCGGTCAACAAAGGTCTTGTAGTCCATACGGGAGATGTTGTCGAGGTTATGGGAACCAGGACAGATGTGGAAAAGCTCACCGCAGAGCTCGGTTACGCGGAAAGAACGACCTCTGTCACCGATCTGGTGGCTGTGGGGCTGGGTATCATCCTTGGAACACTGGTAGGTCTGATATCAGTAACCATCGGCGGAGTTCCCGTTACCCTGGGGACTGGCGGCGGAGTTCTGGTCAGCGGATTGTTCTTCGGCTGGCTTCGTTCCAGAAAGCCGATCTGGGGGCAAATACCAACCCCCGCGCAGTGGGTATTCACCGATCTGGGGCTGAATTTGTTCATAGCCTGTGTGGGGATCTCCGCGGGTCCCAGTGCTCTGGCCGCCCTGGAACAGGCCGGACTGAGCATATTCTTTGCCGGAGCGTGCCTGACGGTCACTCCCCATGTGCTCACATGGGTGTTCGGTCTGTATGGGCTTAAGATGAACCCCGTGCTCCTGCTGGGTGCCATGACAGGTTCCGGCACGTGCACTGCGGCCCTGAATTCTCTGAAGGATGACTGCGGAAGCTCTCTCCCCGTCATCGGCTACACCGTTCCCTACGCCATCGGCAATGTGCTGCTTACCGTAATGGGAGCCCTTGTGGTCAACATCATCTGAGGAGGTTTGCCTTAGAGGAAACAGTATGGAAAAATTCGAATTCTCGGGCGACTATATTGAGCTGAACAGGCTGTTAAAGGCATTGGGGTTGTGTGAAACAGGCGGTATGGCAAAAATAGAAATCGAAAACGGGCTGGTCAGCGTTGACGGAACCGTCGAATATAGAAAACGATGTAAAATCAGAAACGGCCAGACAGTTAAGTATGGTGGGCATACGATTAAAGTGGTAGGTAAATAGGGACAACAGAGCCCTTGTTTCGCGGCTGCGCCGCTCCTCAAGGCATCTGATTTTTATGGTCTCAATCTTAGAAGTGAGGAATAAACTACAAACAAAATGAGAGAAAACCAGAAAAATCAAATTGGCCGGGAAACAAAGTATGAGCTAACGGGGTGGATACTTTTTATAATATGTGCCATTTTCTACATTGTCTCAAGCTTGAAAAATCACGATATTTTGACATTCACAGGTAGTGTCATCTTCCTGATTGCCTGTATAAATTTTCTTATACCGCTGGTTAGGTCAAATAAACAATAGCAAGACCCCCTTGCTGGATGAAAGCACCGCATGTTATATAACTCTACCTTTATCACCATGGCCCTTGCCAATCTGTTTGCCGTATCGAGCTTCGGGGCCTTTTTCCTTTTTCCCCTCTACATTATAAACCATGGCGGGTCCAAGTCCGATATCGGTATTATCATGGGTATCTTTGCCCTTTCGGCCGTTCTCTGCCGTCCCTGGATCTCCAACATGGTCGACCGGATCGGGCGCAAGCGGAGCTACACTGTCGGGTGCGTTATCATAACCATCCTTCCACTGTTATACCTGATGCTCCGGGGAAGTCTCTCCGAGGTCTATCTCCCCCTGCTTTTTCTCAGGGTGATCCATGGCGTGGGGGTGGCTATCTGTTTTACTGCCGCTTTTACCTATATTGCCGACATCGTTCCCCCAGATCGCCTCAACGAAGGGATCGGAATGTTCGGGGTGACGGGTCTCATCGGGTTGGCAATCGGGCCCGTTGTCGCCGAGATAATCATCGGGCGGTTCGGCTTTGACATATTTTTTTTTGTGACGGCGGGAATGGCGGCGATGGGGCTTGTTCTCCACCTCCCCCTCCGGGAATCATACAGGCGGAGCGCCCACGAGTCGTCCGTGTCCTTCTTTTCGGTCATGTTCAGGCAGCGGTCGTTAACCGTGGTCCTGCTCGCCGCTCTCTTCGGGTTTGGATTGTCGGCCGCCATCGGGTTTATTTCCCCCTTCGCCCGGGAACAGGCCATTGCCTTCATCTCCCTCTACTTCATCTGCTATTCCGGGACGGCGGTACTGACAAGGTTTTTCGGGGGCAGACTTGCCGACAGAGTCGGGGAAAACCGAATCATTCCTTATGCACTGGCCATGACCGGGGCCGGCCTCTTTGTGTTGGCCTTTTTGGAAGGCAGTGCCGCCCTGATCATTGCGGGCCTGATGTCGGGCTGCGGTCATGGGCTCCTCTTTCCGTGCCTGAACGCGATGGCCATACGAGATGAGCCCATCGACATCCGCGGAAAAATCACAGGCGTCTTTACCGGTGGGCTCGATGCCGGGGCCTTTGTCGGTTCCCTGATGCTGGGCTATATTGGGGAATGGGTCGGATTCAGGGCGCTCTTTTTTACGGCAGGCCTCGCACTCTTGCTGGGACTCGCCGTTTATCGTTTCAGAGTAATGAATGGCAGGTGGCTGGTCTCGGAAGAACCGGTCCCTGTTGTTGATGAAGAATAGAAGGCGGGTTTTGCTTTGCATGACCCCGTGATTTCGTGATTAGTGGAGGCATTGCGGGGAGCTTCAATCGTGATTCCGGCAGCAATTTATGGTATAATACTTAAAATTTACTCCGGGGTTCATGCCGGCTAATTTTTGAAAGGGATATCAATGGAATTCAAAGTACCCTTACGCAAGAACAGGAAATTACGAGCTTTAGTGGATCGAATCAACGCGGATCAGGAGTTGTTTCAACTTTGGAAATGCGCGAATGTCAACGCGGTGGATCGTTCAGGTATTAGTGATCACGGCGAGGTGCATGTTCGCATTGTGGCTAATGCCGCCCTGCGCATTATCCGATTGCTGGTCGATGGGGGTGTTGAACCGGGTGTGGTAACACACCATGGATTGACCGGCGAAGACGCGGAGGTGATCGTGGTGCTGGCAGCCTGTCTGCACGATACGGGGATTTCGATACACCGGGACGACCACGAGAGATACAGTCTGTTAATAGCTTTTCGCAAAGCGCGCGAACTGTTGGAAGGGATCTACGTTGAACCGGATTTGACGACGATGGTGTCCGAAACCCTGCACGCAATTATTGCTCATGCCGCGGACGAGAAATGCCTTACTGTCGAAGCCGGTGTCCTGAAAGTAGCCGACTCAACAGATATGACCGAAGGACGTTCCCGGATTCCCTTTGAATCAGGAGAAGTGAATATTCATTCAGTGTCCGCGCAGGCCGTTGATGGTGTAAACATTATCAGGGGGGCAAAAAAACCGGTATGCATCGAGATTAAACTGGCTAATTCCGCCGGCATTTTTCAGGTTGATGAATTATTGAGGAACAAGCTGGAAAATTCATCCCTGGCGCCTTTCGTGGAAGTAACCGCGAAGATTGAAGGTGAAACGGAACGCAGGTTGTTTGAATCATTTACCATATAGAGTTACCTTTCTATTTACAAACTCTGATGGCAGTAGGTTTCCCTGGTGAATGAAATCAGAACAACAGCCAGCAAAGAGGATAGGATCATCAGGATGAACGCGCTTCTATAGGCCCCGAGATTGTATAGCCGGACCCCGTTTTCAATCACACCGCTCCAGTGCCGATCGAGTAACAAGCCCATGGCAGGCTGAAGAATCATCGGCCCAAGCATGACACCTGTGTTGCATACCCCCGAAGCCGTTCCCGCAAGAGACAAAGGCATCGATTCCTTTATGTAGGCAAAACAAATAATTATGTTTCCGGAGCTGAATCCTATAATAATTACAAGAACGACCAGAAGCCATATCGGAAGACCGGGCAGAAACAGCAAGACCGTCCAGCCAGCCAGAGATGCTCCCGCGCTTGCCAGATAAATCGGTTTTCTTTTACCGATCCGATCAGAGAAAGCCCCTAAAACGGGACCACCCAACGCCATGGCGATCAGTAGAAGAGATGTGATAGTCGCCGACCGTGCCGGAGTCAGACCATAATGGGTGGCGAGAAAAGGTATGCCCCACAGGCCGGAAAAAGCCAGTACTGGACCGACACTGCCTGCCGAGGCAAAAGACAGCAACCAGGTATTGCGGTAGCGTAATACCTCTGCCAATCTTGACAGGATTGCCCCCGGATCTGAACGTGGTTTAGCCTTTACCTCCGGAGCATAGCTTATATAGCCTATATCGGAAGGATCATCTCGCACGGCAAGCCATATCGCGAGTGCTAAGAGCAATGTCAGGATTGCCGAGGTCTGCATCACCGGACGCCAAGAAAAAAGGTCGATGAACATTCTCAGAGGGACACCCGCTATTACGGCGCCGAATACGCCCACGCACAAGGCCACTCCGGAAACATACGCGTACTTCCGTTGAGGGAACCACCTGATTGAGAGGTTGAGAAGGGCCACCCAGGCTACCGCCACAGAAGCGCCTATGAGTAGTCGTCCCAGATTTGCTATAACTATGTGTGATGCCGCGCCGAAGATCAGTGTTCCGAGGCTTGCCACAAATGCCCCGGCAATGAGCAGCTTACGTGGTCCCCAAAAGTCCACAAGAATTCCTGTAGGGATCTGCATGACCACGTAACTGTAAAAATAGAAAGCCGAGAAGTTGCCGAGAGCAGCGGCGCCGATATTAAAATCCGCCATTAACTGGTCGGTCATTACGGCCGGCGCTATCCGCTGATAGAAAGCGGTAAAGTAGAGCGTTGCCCCCAGACCCCAGACGATCCATGATCGAAAAGCGGGTGGATATGTTTTTGGTTGATTCATCAATTTTCCATACTTTATACTTTGACGAACAGTGGTTCATCACCGATTCAGGTCACAGCCTTTCCGGGGCACTGATCTGAAGGTAGCAAAAAAAAGGTAAAGAGAAACGGCCAGAAGCATCCCATCCCGCGAAACGGTCCGGATGTCTGTCGCGCCTTCTGTGGCTGAAGTGGAAAAACACCCGCAACTTATATCCAGCCCGCGCGCCATATTATACGACAGGGCGCCCATAAATATTATAAAGAGGAGAGTACTTATTGCAACCGCTCCCGGCATCCAGAGTCCGATGATGAGAAAGATGCCCAGGAAAAGCTCCAGCCATGGCAACACAAGGGCGGTCAGGTTTATCAGCCAGTCCGGCAGGATCTGATAACGATAGACGGCCTCCGCAAAGGCCGCCGGATAGAGAATTTTATGGAAACTGGCATAAATGAATACTATACCGAGTATCCATCGTGCGGCATGGTATAAAATGCCTGTATAAATGTTTCGGGGATGCCTTTTCGCGTATTTGTTGTAACAGCCGCTCTTTTGTTCCATGGGTTTGTCCTCAGGGTGAAACCGCGTTCTCTTCTTCAACAGGCAGATTGGCGTCCTGCCAGACCGTCCAGCCGTTTAGCAGATCCCTGACATTTTCGAACCCCTTATCCCGCAGGAAGACCGCCAGATCATGACTAAGGTGACACGCTTTTCCATCGCAATAAGTGATAATCGTCGTGCCGGAGGGGATATCCCCGGCAATTTCCGGAAAGCGCTTGCCCGCGTTGTACCATGGCAGGCTCAGCGCTCCGCGGATATGCCCGCTTTCATAATCCTGCTCGTCACGAGCATCGATGAATACCGCCGCCCGCGCTGAAAACAGCTTTGCGGCTTCCGAAAGTGGTATAATCAGATTATCTTCAGTTGCCGCAGCCATGCCGGTTTTAACAGACCAGTCGCCAACTACCGGGATAGAGTCAGGGCGAAGATGATTGACACAGATTCCAACAAGCCCGGCCATTAAAATAATTGCGGGTAGTTGCCAGAGGGCCTGTTGCCAGATTGATCGGTCTCGGGGTGGCATAATCACCAATACCTTTCATGTTTCAAGGTGTATATCAAACAATATCTGCAACACCCAATCACCTTTCAGGGTTTGCAGGACACATGGCAAATTCCTGCGGGAGTTTCCACGGCGTAGGGAAAATACTTTCGCTTAAGCCATAGAGCTACGTTGACCAGACCAATTAAAACAGGCACCTCTACCAGAGGACCGATTACCGCGGCAAACGCCACCCCCGAATCGATGCCGAACACCGCCACGGCCACGGCGATGGCCAGCTCGAAATTGTTGGATGCCGCCGTAAAGCTCAGTGTCGTAGATTGTTCGTACGTGGCGCCGGCCTTCATCGACAGGAAGAATGACACAAAGAACATGACCACAAAATAGACGCAAAGCGGGATTGCCACCCGAATGACATCCATCGGCAACTGGACGATATACTCGCCTTTCAGTGAAAACATCACCAGGATAGTAAACAACAGTGCAATCAATGTAATCGGGCTGATCCTGGGAATAAACTTTTTTTCATACCATTCTTTGCCCTTTACCTTCAGACCGATCACCCGGGAGATGATGCCGGCAATAAAGGGGATGCCCAGATAGATAAAAACGCTCTCGGCAATCTGACCGATGGAAATGTCTACCACCGCGCCTTTTAGTCCAAGCCATTGAGGGATGACGGTAATGAATATGTAGGCATAGATGGAAAAGAAGAGGACCTGAAAAATGGAGTTAAAAGCTACGAGCCCCGCGCAGTATTCCGTATCACCGCCGGCCAGGTCGTTCCAGACGATAACCATGGCGATACACCGGGCCAGTCCGATAAGAATAAGTCCTACCATGTATTCCTGATGCCCGGAAAGAAAGGCAATGGCCAGAAGGAACATCAGGATCGGTCCGATCACCCAGTTCTGAATCAAAGAAAGCAACAGCACTCTAAAATTTTTAAACACTTCGCCGAGTTGCTCATATTTGACCTTTGCAAGGGGTGGATACATCATCAGTATCAGACCGATGGCAATGGGGATATTGGTGGTGCCGACTTGGAACCGGTTGATCACACTGCGGATATCAGGGTACAGGTAGCCGGCCCCGACGCCGACGAACATGGCTGTAAAGATCCACAAGGTCAAAAACCGGTCTAAAAATGAAAGCTGTTTCGTTTGAGACACATTACACCTCCTATTGCAGAATGTTATTCATTGCGCCCACGAAAGGGTTAATTATAAAGTAGATTCCCAGCAGACCGATTAACACTCCGGCGCCTTTTCGGAACCAGTTGCCCGTCCCCTGCCAGGCGCTGTTTTCCATCAACCTCCTGACAGCCGCTGTAGAGCTTCCGGCGACTACAATCGGCAAACAATGTCCCACTGTAAAAAGCAGGATAAAAAGTATTCCTGTCGCGACTTTCTGCTGGACAATAATTATAGCCAGAATTGGCGCGATGAACCCGAATGTGCATGAACCGGAGAGGACGCCGTAGGCCAGACCAAGCACAAACGCGCCGAATACCCCCCTGAAATTGAGGCGGTATAGCAGAGTTCCCGATATGGAGCATTTTTCCACACCTAACATGCCCAGGGCCACCCAGATCAATATGGCGCCAATCAGTATCTGCCAGTAGTTACCCACGTCTCCCAACATGCGGCCCAGCAAAGCGCAGACAATCCCGATCAGTGCTATGGTGATAAACAGACCGGTGGTAAACGAAGCCGAATACACTGCGGCCTGTTTTGGATTGACAGCCTTTTCCTGGCCGCCTACGTAGGCGACAATAAGGGGAATCGATGCCAGGTGGCATGGACTTAAAAGGACGCTTACCATCCCCCACAAAAAACATCCCAGTGCGGCAATGGTCGTCCCGCCGACAATCCACTGATTAATCGTTAATAGAAATGTGTCAAGCACCTGTTCTCTCCCCTCTCCCTGCTGTCATGCCAACGATATTTCGACCATTCCCCTGTCATTTCGAGCGGAGCGAGCTATAGTCTCCGTCAGGGTGAAGTCTTAGAGTTTTCAGTCGTAAAACTCCTTCGGAATGACATTTCTTGATTGACACGACGCTACGCTACTCCCATTTTTTCAAGTTGTGCAATGATATCCTTTTCCCCCATAAACCCGACGTGCCGATAGACCTCTTTTCCATCGGAGTCGAAAAATATCTGCGTGGGGATGTACCGAATGCCGAACCGTTTGGCCTGTTTGCGGTGTTCCCTAACATCAATAAAAACAATAGCGGCTTTTCCGTCATAAACTTTTTTCATCTTTTCCAGAATCGGGGCCATCATCTTGCAGGGAATGCAGGACTTTGCACCCAAATCGATCATGGTGACCATTCCCTTGACAGGCATTTTGCTGAAATCCATAGCCTGCTCAGCAGCCGGCATGGTCCCCGCAGTCAGCGCCAGTAACAGGACGATTCCAACCAGCGTCAATAATAAACGATATTTCATACGGATATTCTCCTTACACTTTAAATTTAAATGAATTTAAATGGGGTCAGACTCGATTTAAATTCACCCTTCTGTCATTTCGAGCGGAGCGAGTTATAGTACCCGTCAGGGGGAAATCTTAGATTTTTCAGTCGTAAACCTCCTTCGGAAGGACATGTCTTGACTGATATGACACTAAGTCAGCAAGCATAAATAACTCATACGTCTTGCTTGTTCTTTTGCTTGTTTTCTGTGTTGTGAATAATCATTGACAAAGTCCTTTGGTATGTTGATAATAAGGCATCTTTAACATACAGGAGGATGCCATGGTCAATAATAACAATCCCCTCGTGCAAATATTACACCTCGTGGACGAGGTCTACGAAGTGGAAGAACCCAAACCAATGGGCCGGGGAAGGCCCAGAACCTACCAGGATATCGTTATTTTGAAGGTATTTATCGTTATGGTCATAAAGCATATTAAGACCTTCAAGGGGTTGCACCGATACCTCCAGCAGAATCCAACGATCCAAAGGCGCTGCGGGTTTCCATCCTTGCCTTCCAGGAGAACATTG
>JAFDAS010000003.1 GCA_019313695.1 Deltaproteobacteria bacterium | reverse complement strand
TCGTAATACATTTACGGCAGTGGAGAATGTTCGGGTACCCGTCATCGCCGCGATCAACGGTTTTGCATTCGGCGGTGGAACGGAGCTTGCTTTGGCAAGCGACATACGCATTGCTTCTTCAAATGTTCTGATGGGCCTGACCGAAACCAGCCTGGCAATCATTCCGGGCGCCGGTGGAACCCAGAGACTCACCAGGATTGTCGGTGTGGCAAAGGCCAAGGAATTAATCTTCACGGCAAGGAGATTTAATGCCCGGACGGCGCTGGAGATCGGTCTGGTCAGCAAGGTGGTAGAGCCGGAAGAATTGATGGATGCCGCCTTGGAGCTTGCCAGAGAGATCGCGAAAAATGGCCCCATTGGTGTGGCCCAGGCTAAATTCGCCATCAACTACGGTTCCGAGGCAAGCCTCGGTGTGGCCCTTCCGCTTGAGTCGAAGGCTTACGAGGTAACGATTCCGACGGAGGACAGGTTGGAAGCCCTTGCCGCGTTTGTGGAGAAGAGAAAACCCGTGTTTAAAGGCAAATGATAAAAGCCCTTGAATTACAAAGTAGAGAATAACAGGAGGTAAGTATAAGCATGACAACAGAATATGATCTTTGGAAAATCTTTCCAAGGATGCCAAAAAAAGTAGAGATAGGCGATATTACCATTCGCGACGGCTTCCAGCATGAGGAGAAGTATATTTCCACGGCTGCGAAGATTTTCTATGCCGAAGAGATGATCCTTGCCGGTTGTAAGGAAATCGAGCTCACTAATCTGGGGAATCCCGCGGGTATTCCCCAGTTCAGGGATGCGGGCGAAGTGCTGAAACATTTTGCCAGTGAGCGTTTTCTGAAACGAATTGCACGAAAAGGTATCAAACGTGAGGAGCTTACATTTACGGCCGTTTCCATCCGTGAACCCGCTGTTGACACTGCCATTGAAATGAAAAAAGAGGGATACGGTCCCGACCGTATCCTCATGATGGTTTCCACCGATCCTGAGCATCACTTTGCCAATTCCGGCACGACACTGACTCAGTACTGGAAAGAAGCGGAACGCTGCATCCAGAAGGCGAGAGATGCAGGGATCAAGATGTGCGGTACCGTCAGTACTATCTGGGGAAGTCCTATCAGCGGTGCAACAGAACTGAAAGATGCCGTTGAGTTTACAAAGCGCTGGTTTGAGATCGGTGCATATGACATCGAACATGCAGACCATGATGGCTCCGCTTCGGCTGCTGACGTATATCGTTACTGTTCCATGATCCTCGATGCCATGCCTAATCCCGAGGCACATTTGCTTCATCTGCATGAAACAAAACGTGTGGCTTCAGCGTCGATTCTTGGCTCCCTGCAAGCAGGTTTTACGCGTTTTGAAGGCACGCTGGGCGGCCTGGGTGGACAGCCGGCAAACTTCCTTGATGACACACCGGTTAGAGGAACGGGTGAATACTATTACAAGGATCCCCGCTACGTGGGCCTCATAACCTTTGAAGATCTGCTTGTACAGATTGATGAGATGAGTATTGAACATGGTTACGATGTTGACCGAGTTCTGTGGCTTGGCGAAAAGATGGAAAAGACCATTGGTCGCAGACTCCGCTCTGAAGCTGTATATAACGGCCGAACCGAGAAAGGTGGTCATATGGAATTTGCCCGTCCGGGTCTTTCAAGGTTGATTGAAAAGGTGGGAGAAAAAACCGGACAGAGGACTCCTTCCGATTGGGGAGGAAAGGCTGTTCTCCCTGATCCCTGGGGACCTGAGATGTGGAAATAATAAAGTATGTTGTACTGTCGTAGAGAAAGGCATTGATCACCGGCATAGCCGGTGATCAATGCCTTTTATCAAGTTAGTCAATCAGAAGATTCGGCAGCCACATAATCGCGTCAGGAAATGACGCGCAGATTAAGAGACCTATTACCATCAGGATAACAAACGGAATAATTCCCCGATATACTTTTCTAATATCAATCCCTTCAGGATCAACGCCCTTAATATAGAAGAGAGCGTATCCGAAGGGCGGCGTCAGAAACGATGCCTGAAGATTAACCGCCATCATAATGACAAACCAGATCGGGTCGAAACCGAGTTGTTTGGCGATCGGCAGAAAGAGGGGAAAACAGATGAGAACGATGCCTATCCAATCGATGAACATTCCCAGGAGGAAGACAATCGCCATCATAACCCAGAAAGTCCCCCACTTACCCATTCCCAACTCCATAACAAAATTCGTCACCACATCTCCTCCTCCGACACCGAGGAAAACGCCTGTGAAGCAGGTGGCGCCGCACAGAATCATGATTACCATCGTGGTTGTCTTTGCCGTTTGCATAACGGACTCGTACAACCTCTGCCACGTAAATTTTCTATAGGCGACTACCATAAGGAAGGCCAGGAAAGCTCCCACTCCGGAAGCCTCGGTCGGGGTTGCAACGCCGAAGAATATGGAGCCCAGAACCCCTAATATGAGGATCATGGGAGGAACAAGAGATTTTAAGACCATCATAGCAACCTGCACATTGGTTACTCCTGCCCTCTCCTCCCTGCTTATGGGTGGCCCAAGCTCGGGTTTGAGAAAGCACCTTATCGCAATGTATCCCATGTAAAGGGCGGAAAGTATAAACCCCGGGAATACGGCTCCGGCAAATAATCTCCCGACAGACAGAGACGCTTGGCTTGCCATGATAACCAGCATTATGCTGGGTGGGATAAGTATGCCAAGCGTTCCTCCAGCGCAGATGGAGCCATAGGACAACTCCTCATCGTATCCGTACTTTCTCATCATAGGTATCGCCAGGAGCCCCATGGTGACGACGGAGGCCCCGATAATACCGGTACAGGCCGCAAAAACCGTGGAAACCGCAACAACAGTTAATGCAATTCCACCCCTAGTCTGACCCATCAGATAACGCAATGCTTCAAAAAGATCTTCGGCAACACCTGATTTATCCAGAAGTTGTGCCATAAATATAAACAATGGAATGGCGAGAAGGACATAGTTGTCCATCGTCCCCCATATTCTATTCATGAATATATAAAATACCGATGGCCCCCAGCCCAGAAACCCGAATATCACTGCCAGGCCTCCCAGAACAAAGGCAAGAGGGTGCCCCATGAAGAGGCCTATCAAAAGGCCAACAAACATGAGAACTGTGATCAGTTCAGGACTAATATCAATCATAACTCATCCCCCTTGATTACGTATATACTTTTGATAAATTCCGATATCCCCTGTAGCAAAAGAAGTGAAAACGATATAATAATAATCGTTTTTATGGGGTAAAGAGGCGGCGCAAATACGCTCCATGTAGTTTCTTTCATCGCCCACGATCTTGCAGCGAAAAAGTAGCCCTGCCAGATACAGATAATACAGAAAGGGAAAAAGAATACCACATAGCTTATCATGCTCAGGATGGCCTTTTTCTTTTTTGAAAGAAGCATGGTGAATACATCTACCGACACGTGTGATCCGTACAACAATCCGAATCCAGCAACGATCATGAAATGAAGACCATATAATTGCTTCAATACCTCAAAGCTCCATATGGTCGGCGAACCCAAAAACCTGCGGAGCACCACTTCCATAACCGTGAGCAAGACAAGTGGAACGATGACCCAGCCGAAAATCCTTCCGGTCCACTCGTTAACCGTGTCACAGAATATTGTTATTTTTTTTGGAAAATTCATAGACATCCTCCTCCTGTGATATTCATGTCGGCAAAATATACCGACATCATAATAAAATCCACAGGAATGAAAATTGAAAAATCACTGGTTTCATAATTGTGTAGTAGGGGTTCCCGGTTTAAGTATCGGGAACCCCTACCATGCCTGTCTTTAACACAAGCTTAAACCCTGCTAATCAAGATTGGGGTACTCCGTCGGATTAAATCCAAAACTGAACGGAGCTTCTATGGCCCGCCATTTTGACATCTCTTTTCTATACTTTATCTGAGATTGCATTGACTTTTTGAAAAGCGGATTGTCTTTGGCTGTTAGTTCTGTGTATTTATTCGCCAGCTTCAAAATTCTATCCAGAACCGCGTCATCATACCGGCTAATCTCAATCCCCTTATCGATGAATTTCTGTGTGTATTCGATACAATCATAGTACTGCTTACAGGTAAACTCCATAGAAGCAGCCTTGGCAGCATATATGACATCCGCCTGCAGCTCCTTGCCCAGGGAATCCCATGCCTTCTGGTTGATCATGACACCCATGACGGATGCGGGTTGATGCCATCCAGGACTGGCCCAGTATTTTGTTACTTCTCCGAGACCCATGCGCCAATCAACAGCTGGACTACAGAACTCGGCGGCGTCAACCACTCCCTTCTGCAATGCCTGATAAACCTCCGCTCCTGATATAGCCACCTGAGCCGCCCCAAGTTCCTTAAGAATTGTACCCTGGGCTTTACCTGCCATTCTGAGCTTCATTCCCTTGAGGTTTTCCAGAGACTTAATCGGTTTATTACCGCGAAGTCCGCTTTCTGAAGGAGTAACACCTGTTATAAAATACATCATTCCGAATTTACCGTAGGCTTCCTCATAAATGTCCCTGCCGCCGCCATTGTTATACCACACAAGATAGTCCAGAGCAGTCAGACCCATAGGATAAGAACCGAGCGTGTCAAACACGGGATCCTTCCCCGCCCAGTAATTGGGCCAGTCACCGGAAGCCTGGATGGTGCCGTTACTCACGGCGTCAAATACCTCGTACGCGGGCATCAGGGTTCCACCGGTAAAGAATTTGATCTCCAGGCGACCCTTGCAAAGCTGGTTTACTGCTTTAACAAAGGCATAGTCTGCCTCAATCAAGGCAATTGAAGGTGGCCATGTAGAAGTCATCTTCCACTTGATCACTTTCGCAGTCGCGGCTGATGTACCCACGACCAAACAAAAAGCCAACACTAATGCCAATGACAGTACAAAAACTTTTTTCCTCATTTCAACTTCCTCCTTTAGTTTTGTGGGTTAATATTTAATAAAATTTACCCCAAATCCAATGCTTTGATTTTAAATAATAAAAATCAAGCATATGAATCTGCCCCCCCCGAAATGGTTGCTGCGAATATTAGCGCGTAATAGATATTTCCCATTCAATGTACATGCCTGTCTCCGCCATTCTCTTCCTTCAGCTTATGTTTTAAATTAGTGTTTCTCTTCTTATAAGATCGAATCTCTTCTTTCCTACAATCTATTCTTTTGATTGTCTCTCTATCTCCAACTTTCTCAATTCCCTGCGCATGATTTTACCTGTTGTGGTCATGGGAAGTTCGCTGACAAATTCAATCTCCCTAGGATATTCGTAAGCGGCCAATCGCACCTTGACATGTTCCTTGATCTCTTTTTCTATCTTCTGGGTGTTTTCCACTTCAGGTTTGAGCACGATAAATGCTTTCACTAGTTCTGTTCGAACCTTGTCAGGTTTACCAATAACAGCCACCATCGCCACGCTCGGATGATTCATGAGACAATTTTCAATTTCAGCCGGTCCGATCCGGTAACCGGAACTTGTGATCACATCGTCCGTCCTGCCAATATACCAGAAATAACCATTTTCGTCTTTTCTGGCAAGATCTCCTGTGAGCAACCATTCCCCATTATATTTCTCAGTTGTCGCTTCAGGGTTGTTCCAGTATTGTAAAAACATGACTGGATCAGGGCTTTTAATGGCGACCTCTCCCACGGTATCTGGAGGTACCGGTACACCCGATTCGTCCACCACTTCAACTATGTGGCCCGGGATCGCCCTTCCCATTGAGCCCGGTATATTCTCCATAACTTCTGAACAGCTCCCCACAACTAAATTGCATTCAGTTTGACCATAAAATTCGTTTATGGTCAATCCCATCACGTCTCTTCCCCAACCAAGAAGCTCGTCCCCCAATGATTCTCCACCGCTTCCGATAGATCGCATATGGTAATCGTGGCGGCTTGCGGGATCTTTGACCTGTTGCATCATTTTTAACGCCGTGGGAGGCATAAACGCATTTCGAATTCCATGCTTTGCTATAAGGTAAAACACCTCTTCCGGATCGAATTTTTTAGCACGATGGGCTACAACCGGAATACCATGATGCCAACTGGGTAAAAGCACATCAATAAGCCCTCCAATCCAGGCCCAATCAGCCGGGGTCCAGAACAGGTCACCCTCCTTGGGGAAAAAATTATGAGGGAATTCAACGCCAGGCAAATGCCCCAGCAGTGTTCGGTGAGCGTGAAGAGCCCCTTTGGGAGGACCGGTTGTGCCCGACGTATAGATAATCAATGCCGGATCATTCGCTTTGGTTTTTATAGGTTCGAAACTACCAGATCCCTTTTCTATTGAATCCCAAAAACCCAGCACATTGTCTGGTTTTTCACCGTCGGTGACGATGATCACTTTAAGATTAGGGAGATTATCCCATATCTCTAAAACCTTATGAACGTTTTCTTTATTGGTAATAATTCCCTTGGCTTCGCTATTGGATAAACGATATTCCAATGCTTCAGTTCCAAAGAGAGTAAAGAGAGGAATGGCAATCGCCCCAAGCTTATATATAGAAATGTGACTAATTGCTGTTTCGGGGCTCTGCGGCAACAGGATACCCACACGGTCACCACGTTCTATTCCGTAAGCCCTAAGGCTGTTGGCAAATTTATTCGACAACCTTTTTAAATTCCAGAAAGTATATTTTTCCGTCTTTCCATTTTCATTCTCGTAAATCAGGGCCAGCCGATATCGCTGATGGGCCCACTTATCACATACATCAACACCGATATTGTAAAACTCGGGAATTTCCCATTTAAAAGAATTATATACATCGTCGTAAGTTTTACCTATCTTTAACATGGTACTTTCTCCGTTCCTTTCTCAATAATATTTCAATATACATCCAAGTCAGTTGTTTCCTTAACTATCGGAGCTTAACAGATCTTTACCATTCCACCACCAAACAGAAACTCCCCCAATCAGATATTTGCCATGATGGGAAAACCGAAGACAAAAAGATATGTAACTTCAACAGGGGCTATCATTTCCTTGATCCCGGATTTACCAGGCATGACATCTACAACTACGTCTTCCCGCGATATGCCCTCTTGTTCCGTCTGACCAAGTATCTGTTTCAGCGCAGAGGTTTATTGGTGAAGCTTATACGTTTTATATTAACGCAATTTTCAGACCAGAGAACCCTGTTAGTTTGGAATAAATGAAAAGGATTCCACATTCTCCGATAATTTCAAGACTATACAGCATTTCCATAGCAACAAAGAAAAAACTTGACACAAAAACAAGGTTGGAAGTAAGTATTAAACGGTGGACATGTAGCAAAATCTCTACAACACTGTAGATGATAAGCAAAAGAAACGGGGGGACAGGTGGCCACAAATACCAACCATAACGAATCCCAAGACATTAAAGACGAGCTTGAAATGTACCGGAGAATCTTCAACAGCATAGAAAACGGCGCCATAGTAACGGATGGTGAAGGCTATATTACTGACTTCAATGAGCCCTACGGCAAATTTCTGAATATAGATCCCGAAGATCAGATTGGAAAACACTGTACCGACGTTGTTGAAAATAGCCGCATGCACATTGTGGCAAAAACGGGCAAAGCCGAGCTCTATCATTCTCATTTGATAATGGGGAAGAATCTGATCGTTCAGCGTATTCCTATTAAGAAGGATGGCAATGTAATAGCAGTGTATGGCCAGGTAATTTTTAAAGATGTGAAGGACATGGTAAAACTCGTAAAGAGGCTTTCTCTTTTAGAATCGAAGGTAAAGGAATATGAAGAGGAACTGATCACCCTTCGCTCAACACGCTATACCTTTGACAGCATTGTGGGTGTAAGCGATGCCATCACATCCCTGAAAAGAGAGGCACTGAAGGCGGCCGCCAATTCATTTCCTGTATTGATAACAGGGGAAAGCGGAACAGGAAAAGAACTGTTTGCCCAGGCTATCCACCATGCCAGCCTGCGCAGGATCTATCCCCTTGTACAAATCAACTGTTCCGCCATCCCCAGGGAATTGATTGAATCGGAGATTTTCGGGTACGTCAAAGGAGCCTTTACCGGGGCCAGCAGTGCCGGAAAACCAGGCAAATTTGAACTTGCCGATCACGGTACCATATTTCTTGATGAGATAGGCGATATGCCGCTCGAAATGCAGCCGAAACTACTGCGCGTTCTTGAAGAAAAAGAGTTTTCGCGGGTTGGCGGGACTTCTGTGATTCGGTCTGATTTTCGTCTCATTACCGCCACAAATCAGAATCTTCAGGAAATGGTCCCGGAAAAAAGGTTCCGGCTGGATCTCTTTTACAGGTTGAACGTTATACCGCTCCACATCCCTCCCCTTCGCGAAAGAAGAGATGATATTATGCCACTGGCAAAACACCTGCTGAAAAAACTTACTGAGGAGGCAAACCTCCCTGAAGTACTGATTAATCCCGAGGTTGAAGATGCCCTGAAGAATCGCGACTGGCCCGGGAATGTCAGAGAGCTTCAGAATGTGATCGAAAGAACACTCTCTTCACTGGAGGGAGATGTCATTTATATACGCGATCTGCCTTTCTACCTGCATCGTAAACCGTATGAAATTGAAAGTGATCAAGGCGCTTCAACTGATACAAACCGGCTCTCTCTGAGAAGTGTACATGGGGAGGCCGAAAAAAATGCCATCCTTCACACACTCAATACTACCGGGAACAACAAGAAAAAGGCCGCGGATATTCTTGGTATCCATCGGACCCTCCTGTATAAGAAGATGAGAAAGTATCGTATACCGCTAAGCTATAAAGAGGATTCTCCTCCGCTGTAGCTATACTGATACACCTTAAATTACATCACTACCCCTGGAAGCAACATCCCGTTTGCAGTTTTTCCGGGTATAAAAAGGCATATAGCCGTTTCCCGGCCCCCTCTGTTTCCCTCCAACAAGCAAATGCTTGCGTGGCACGTTTCTTGAACTGTTTTCATTGTTGTAGGTCATGGATCTAATCTTAGCATCTTAAAGGAGCGAATATGAGTGGTAAAGCCATAGGAAACCTTAAAGTAGGCGATAACGCAAAATTCACCAAAACAGTTTCTGAAACGGATATTTATCTCTATGCTGGGATAAGCGGAGATTTCAACCCGGCTCACATAAACGAGGAGTATGCCAAAAATACTTTTTTTAAGACACGCATCGCCCACGGCATGCTTTCGGCCGGATTCATCTCAACGGTAAT
The DNA here is from genome assembly GCA_019313695.1 of Deltaproteobacteria bacterium. GTDB lineage: Bacteria > Desulfobacterota > Syntrophia > Syntrophales > UBA2210 > UBA2210. The sequence continues at coordinate 42,562 of JAFDAS010000003.1, read as the reverse complement.
CGGCATGAAGCTGCCGGGACCGGGAACGGTCTATCTTGATCAGAGCCTCAAATTTCTGGCCCCGGTCCGGATAGGTAACACAATTACCGCTCGGGCTGAAATTGTGGAAATCATGGCTGAGAAAAATAAGGTGCGTCTCAAGACTACCTGTACCAATCAGGATGAGATTGTCGTGTTGGAAGGAGAGGCCATTGTAAGCCCCCCTAAGCCGACGTGATAAATAACCTCATTTTTAATTATAACTTGTGAAAATCATGTTTTCAAATGGAGGAATTTTAACAATGAATGAAAGCCCACTGGAAAGAGCCGGCGATCACCCCGTTATTCTTGGCACAATGAGGGCAAGAAATAAAGTGGTGACGCCAGAAGAAGCGGTTCAACTTGTTAAAACCGGAGACACCGTAGCCACAGGCGGTTTTGTCGGAGCCGGATTTGCTGAGGAGGTTGCCATCGCGCTGGAGAAACATTTCTTGAGCATGGACCACCCGAGAGACCTGACTCTCATTTACGCTGCCGGCCAGGGAGATGGGAAAGAGAAAGGGTTAAACCACTTTGCACATGAAGGACTTGTAAAGAGAGTTGTCGGGGGTCATTGGGGCCTGGCGCCAAAACTGGGGAAAATGGCATTGGAAAATAAGATTATCGCCTACAATCTCCCACAAGGCGTAATATCTCATATGTTCAGAGATATCGCAGCTCATAAACCGCGTACAATTACCACAATCGGCTTGGGAACATTTGTGGATCCGAGAAACGAAGGCGGCAAGATAAATGAGATAACAAAAGATGATATAGTGGAAATTATCACCTTTGACGGGAAAGAATATCTCTCATACAAACTCCCTCCTGTAAATATCGCGATTATACGGGGAACGACGGCAGACACAGATGGCAATATCACCATGGAGAAAGAGGCATTGACCAATGAAAATCTTTCCATCGCAATGGCCGCTAAAAATTCGGGAGGATATGTCATTGTTCAGGTTGAAAGAATTGCCGATAAAGGAACATTGAATGCGCGGAATGTAAAAATACCGGGCATTATGGTTGATTGCGTCGTCGTCGCTCGTCCTGAAAACCACTGGCAGACATTTGCAGAATTTTATAACCCTTCTTTTAGTTGTGAGACAAAGGTTCCGTTGCAGTCTATGCCCCCAATGGAAATGGATGCCAGAAAAATCATCGCCAGAAGGGCTGCCTGTGAATTAAAAGCTAACGACATCGTAAATCTTGGGATCGGCATGCCGGAGGGAATCGCGAATATAGCCACCGAAGAAAACATTCTGAATTATTTTACCCTCACCGCCGAACCCGGAGTTATAGGCGGGGTGCCCGCCGGCGGATTAAACTTTGGCGCGGCCACAAATACTGATTGCCTTATTGACCAGCCCTATCAGTTTGATTTCTATGACGGAGGAGGATTGGACATTACAGGTCTTGGAATGGCGGAGACGGACAGGTACGGCAACGTCAATGTCAGCAAGTTCGGCCCGAAACTCGCCGGTTGCGGGGGTTCCATCAATATCAGCCAGGCCGCAAAAAAATGTATATTTGTGGGTACTTTTACCGCGGGAGGATTGAAAGTCTCTGTTAGCGACAGGAAGCTTCGCATAGATCAGGAGGGTAAAGCGAAAAAGTTTGTTAATCAGGTCGGACAGGTAACTTTCAGTGGAAGATACAGTGCCGAACAGAATCAGTATGTACGGTATGTGACCGAACGATGCGTCTTCGCGTTAACCAAAGAAGGGATGGAACTCATCGAAATAGCGCCAGGCATTGATCTTGAAAGAGATATTCTCGCATTAATGGATTTTAAACCCATTATTAAGGCACCCCGTTTAATGGATGAGAGGATATTCGCTCCGGAACCGATGGGCCTGGAAGACAACTTTCAGGGTATGCCATTGGAAGACCGCACCTCATAGATTAAGACAACGGAAATGGTGACGGTAAATGTCTAAGCCGGCAAGAAATGTTTCCCAAATTTGAGAGGCCGGAAAATAATATATCAATTTTATTGGCGGAAGTGCATGGGAATCGAACCCACCTGGGACGGTTCTAGCGCCCCACACCGGATTTGAAGTCCGGGAGGCCCACCAGTGACCTTGGCACTTCCGCGCGAATTTAAAGCCTGTTTTTATCTCTTTACATACCGGGTGTCAATCGTTGAGATATTCCGGATCCTTCGTAAAATCCTGAGAGTTATCGAGAAGCTGTACCGTTACCTCGCTGCCGGCTTTAACAAAATCCGCATCTTCAGGAATGACAATTATGCCGTTCGCAAGGACCATGGACTTCAGTATGCCTGAACCCTGTTCTCCGGTGGTCTCCGCGACAAATTCTTTCCCCTGACTCTTCACACGGGCCCTGATAAAGTACCGGAGTCCCTTTTTCTTTTTTATGTCTTCTGTAAGTTTTGCCCTTATGATTCTGCGGAAGATATTTTCATGTCCGGTCATTTTCAGTATCGCGGGTCTTACGTACTGTTCAAAGGTGATCATGGATGATACCGGGTTTCCGGGAAGTCCGAAAACAGGTTTCCCCTCTCTGGTACCGAAGGTCGTGGGTTTTCCTGGTCGCTGTGCCACCTGCCAGAATTCAATGCCGATGCCCATATCTTCCATTACATCTTTTACGAAATCGTAGTCTCCAACCGATACCCCGGCCGACGATACGATGATATCAGCCCGCATGGCATCCCTGAATTTCTCAGTCAGATCGTCCATGTTATCTTTTGCGATACCAAGCTGAAGCGGTATGCCTCCGCATTCCATCACTTGCGCCGCAAGGGAATAGCTGTTGCTGCTTACGATCTTTCCGGGTGATGCCGCGCGGTCTATATCGACAAGTTCATCTCCCGTGGCTATAAGCGCCACCAGGGGTTTCTGATATACCTTCACAAAGGAGCGTCCAAGGGCGGACAGCATCCCCGTCTCCGCGGGTCTCAGCAAAGTTCCCGCTCGTATAACCAGATCCTCTTTCCTTACATCTTCTCCGGCATACCTGATATTCTGACTCTTTGCAGCCTGAGCGTATATCCGCACACTGTTGCCGTCAGATCCTGTTTCTTCCACCATAACGACAGCGTCGGCTCCATCCGGCACAGGAGCGCCTGTCATGATTCTTGCCGCCTCTCCTAATCCCACTGTTTTTTTGGGTGCATATCCGGCCGGTATGTCCTCAATAACATTCAAAATAACAGGATTTTCCGCGCCGGCGCCGGCTGTATCTTCCGACTTGAGCGCGTAGCCGTCCATCGCGGAGTTGTCCCTCGGAGGTATGTCGCGGGGGGCATGGATATCTTCTCCGATAACCCTCCCCAGGGCACTTAGTATATCCGTTTTCTCAAGGCCGAGGAGGGATATGGAACCGAGAATGTGATTCAACGCCTCTTTGACAGTTATCATGGTGAAAATCCCTTCATTCCGGGAGAGTAAACGCTGTGCCCGGATTTGTGTATGAAAGACTTCTACTATATTAAACCCTTATCCTTGTCAATATCTCTGAATCATTTCTGCCTTGAATAAATATGGTCTATGTTATAGGTAGATTTCTTATTTATGGACAGGCGAGCGCCGGATACCTGATGACTGCGGAGGAAAAACATCATGGGCATTATAGAAACACAGGAAAAGATCAGAAAGCTGCTGGATAACAGGAATGCCATCCTGCTGGCCCACTACTACCAGCGCGATGAGATCCAGGATATCGCGGACATATTGGGTGATTCGCTGGCCCTCAGCGTGGAGGCTGCTGAGACAACGGCAGATGTTATTGTCTTCGCGGGGGTGCGGTTCATGGCGGAGAGCGCTTCCATCCTGTCGCCGGATAAAACGGTGCTCCTCCCCCGCCTCGACGTGGGATGTCCCCTCGCGGACAAGATCACCGTCAAAGAGCTACAGCAGGCAAAGGTGGAGAACCCGGGTGCAAAGGTGGTTACATACGTTAATTCATCGGCCGAAACCAAGGCCCACAGCGATATATGCTGCACATCCGCCAATGCCGTGCGCATAGTTAATTCCCTTGAGGACGCGCAAACCGTGCTGATGGTTCCCGACGGAAATCTCGCGCGTTATACCTCGCAGTTTACTGAAAAAAAGATAATCCCGTGGAGGGGGTTCTGTTACGTGCATGACAACCTGTCGCCGGGCGAAGTGCAAAGGGTAAAAGATGAAAATCCCGGGGCCCTGTTTGCCGCCCATCCTGAATGCCGCGCCGAGGTTCTTGCGATGGCGGATTTTGTCGGAAGCACGGGTGGAATACTGAAATTCGCGAGGGAAACGGATGCAAAAAAGATTATTGTCGGAACGGAACGGGGAATCATGCACCAGTTGAAGATACAGAACCCCGACAAGACATTCGTACCCGCATCGGGCAACATGATCTGCGTGGATATGAAGCGTATGACCCTCAATGATATCCTCAGCTCTCTGCTGGAGATGAAACATGTAATAAAAGTGCCTGAAGAGATAAGGGTGCCGGCGAATTTCGCCCTGAGCAGGATGCTGGAGGCATCGAAATAACGGTTTATCCCGACCCATCGGGGTTCACTGTTAAAAAAGCAGTGAACCGATAACCGGCAACCCCGATGCAATCGGGGCTACTTTAAAAAGCTGAATTTTTGCGTGAGGAAAATAGTAGATAAAAAAACACAGTTTTCGGATTCCTCCCTCCGCGTGCTTGTCAACAAGATCCACGGAGGGGAGAAGGAAACGGATATCTGCGGCCTTCAGGGGTCTTCTAAGGCCTTTATCGCATCTATCCTTTTCAGAAACACAGGGAAAGTTCTCCTCTTTATAACTCCTTCCCGGAAGGAGGCGCTTGATGCCTTCCGCGATCTCTCCTTCTTTCTTGGCGGAGAGGATGTACTGCTTTTCCCTCCATGGGATATCATCAATCCGGACGACACACTCTCCCGGCAAAATGAAAACGCCACCGGGCGGGCGGGTGTCCTGTCGAGGCTCCTGTCAGGAAAACCGGCTGTGGTGGTTGCTCCCCTGAGCGCCCTTATGCAGAAGGTTGCCCCGGCAAGTGTCTTCGACAGTTATGCCGAGACAATCTCAATCGGAGACGACAGGGACAGAGATGAATTATCGGAAAAGCTGATTGAGGGCGGTTACCAGAAAGTTCCGCTGGTGGAAGAAGCGGGGGAATTCAGCTTGAGGGGATATATCGTTGACATCTTTCCTCCGGCATGTCCCTATCCATTCAGAATGGAATTTGCAGGTGATGAAATTGAGTCGATAAGGGAATTTGACCCCTCAACGCAGAGATCCGTAAGGGAAATTGTGGATTTCGTCCTCTTTCCAGCGGAAGAGGTCATCCTGTCAAAGGAATCAAAATCTCTGGCAGTGAGAAATATGAGGGCCAGACTCAATGAATCGGGCCTCTCAAACGCAAAAAGGAGGCGGATCGTTGACGCGCTTGAGAACGACCTGATTTCTCCGGAAAATCCGCAACTTCTCCCGCTGTTTTTCGAAGATTTCCGTGCCGGCAACAAAGCGAAAGGCCTGGACACCCTCTTTGAATATCTTGCAGGAAACAGCCTGATAGTCTGTGAAAGTCCCGGCGTTATGGAAAAGGCCGCGGAGGAAATTGTAAATGACGCTGACAAGTTTCTCCGGAAAGCCGAAGAAGAGGGAAGATTTTATCTCGAAAAAGAGTACTTCCTGACATCATGGAGTGACATCTCCCGGAGATGCGGCTCCCTGCAAAGGGTTTACATGGACAGGTTGCAGGCCGTGGATGCCATCCCCTTTGAAGTGGAGGGAATTGAATTAAAGAGCGGCACGGAGCTTCACGCAGACAGTGAGGGTATCCTTGCCCCCCTCGCGGGCAGAATAAAATCGTGGATCAACGAAGGCTTCCTGGTGACCTTCCTCTGCAGTGAGGGAAATATGCAGAAGATGGAACACCTCCTGGAGGAATATTCTCTTACTGCCAACAGGTCTTCCCGCCCTCTTTTCTCCGACCTTGAAGAGATAAGGGAGGGACGTCTCGTCCTCAGGGAGGGAAAAATAACGAAGGGATTTTCATATCCCCGGCTGAAAACGGTTATCGCGGGCGAAGAGGAGATATTTGGAAAGAAGACAAGGGGAAAAAGAAGGGCGCGCGCCAGGGAGGGATATTTCCTCAGGTCATTCGGAGAGCTGGAAAAGGGAAACTTCGTTGTCCATGTGGATCATGGCATAGGTCTTTACCTGGGGCTCGAACGATTGACATTTGGCGACACGGAGAACGACTTTCTGCTGCTTGAGTACAGGGAGGGAGACAGGCTTTATATCCCGGTGGACCGGCTGAACCAGATCCAGAGATACATCGGCCCCGATGGCCATATTCCGAATGTGGATAAACTTGGGGGCACATCCTGGGAAACGGTCAAAAATAAGGTTAAACAGTCGGTGAGGAAGATCGCCGAGGAGCTTGTTTCAATCTATGCCGCCAGAGAGGTAATGGATGGACACAGGTTTTCTCCTTCCGACAGGCATTACGAGGAGTTTTCATCTTCTTTCGAATTCGAAGAGACACCCGATCAGGCAAGGGCTATTGAAGATGTTTACCATGATATGGGCGATCCAAAACCGATGGACCGGCTTGTATGCGGCGATGCCGGATTTGGAAAGACAGAAATCGCGCTGAGGGCGTCCTTCAGGGCTTCCATGGATGGAAAACAGGTGGCGATCCTGGTGCCTACGACTATCCTCGCGGAACAGCATTGCCAGACATTTGCCGAAAGGTTTGATAAATATCCAGTCCGCATAGAGGTCCTGAACAGGTATAAAACAAGCGGCCAACAGAAGAAGATAGTGGGAGACATAAACAGGGGCCTCGTGGACATTGCCATCGGCACGCACAGACTCCTGCAAAAAGATGTAAAATTCAAGGATCTCGGGCTGGTGATTATAGACGAGGAACAGCGCTTTGGCGTAGCTCATAAAGAGATTCTCAAAAAAATGCGGGCACTTGTCGATGTGCTTACCCTGACCGCGACTCCGATACCGAGGACACTGCAGCTGTCCCTCATTGGAATAAGAGATCTGTCCGTCATCAACACCGCCCCGCAGGAACGCCGCCCCGTGGAGGTTCACATATGTGAATTCAATGATGATGTTATAAGAGACGCGATACAGCGTGAGCTTGTAAGAGGGGGGCAGATCTTCTTCGTCCATGACAGAGTGAGATCCATATACAGTATCGCGCGTTTTATTGAAAAACTGGTCCCTGAGGCAAAGATAGGTGTGGCGCATGGCCAGATGAAGGCGAAGGAGCTTGAAGACATCATGGTTGAATTCGTCCGCAGGGACTTCAATGTCCTTGTCTGCACCACGATAATAAGTTCCGGTATCGATATACCCGCGACCAACACCATAATAATAAATCGAGCGGACAGATTCGGGCTTTCCCAGCTGTATCAGCTGAGAGGAAGAGTTGGCCGGGGGAGAGAGGACGCGTACGCGTATCTCCTGATACCTGAAGAATCCGCCCTTTCTCGGGATGCCAGAAAGAGACTTGGCATAGCAAGGGAATTCTCAGAGCCGGGATCAGGGTTCAAAGTGGCAACTCACGACCTGACCATAAGAGGCGGCGGAAGCGTCCTGGGCGTGTCTCAATCAGGACACGTATCTGCCATCGGCTATGAACTCTACACGGAGTTGATGGAAAAGACCATCAGGGAACTGAAGGGGGGAAGATCCCTGGAAGAAGAGATCGATCCCGAGATACACTTAGGCATACCCGCCTTTATACCGGATGATTTTATCGCGGACATGCATACCAGATTGATGACGTATAAAAGAATATCCATGGCCTCTTCGGAAGGCGACCTGGCCGGGTTAAGAGAAGAACTCGTTGACTGTTACGGGCCGGTTCCTCCTCAGGTGGGCAATCTTATGGATATTATAAGAGTCAAAAATATGCTGAAAAAGATACTGGGGAAAAGAATGGAGTACAACGGCAGGGAGATGTTTATTGATTTTTGTGAAAACAGTCCCGTGGACCCTGCCAGGATAATGGAACTCTCACAGAAAAAATTAATGGGGATGAAGCTCACACCCGATTACAGGCTTAGCGTTTCCATGCCGGGTCTTGAGGGAAAAGACATTACAAACCGGGCGAAGTATCTTCTTGGTGAGCTGAAGATTGAAGAACGGGAGACATTCTGATAACGTGAATTAGTTATAAATAATGCGGGGGGATTATATATGAAATCAAAGATATCTTTTATCGTCGGCATCTTTCTCATTTTCTTTTCGACTGCGCTCCATGCCACTTTTGAAGACAGGATCGTCGCCATCGTGAACGACGAGGTAATAACCCTTTCTGAACTGGACACCACCCTTCAGGCCTTTATGAAAAGGATTGAAGAGATTCCTGAGGGAGATCAGAGGGAAAAGATAGTGGCGCAGGCCAGGGTGGCGGCCCTGGATAAGCTTATAGATAATATGCTGCTTGAGCAGAAGGCGGCGAAGCTGGACATTATCGTAACGGATGAGGACGTGGTCAAGTCCATGAGTGGCATGTTGAGTGGAAAAAATATATCCGTTGAGAAATTCGAAGAAACACTCTCCAGGGAGGGGAACACGCTTGATGAATACAGAGATGAAATCAGGAAAAACATTATAACTGGCAGACTGGTCGAAAAAGAGATAAGATCCAGGACAACTATAACTGAGAAGGAAATTGGAGAATATTACAGCAAGAACAGAGACAAGTATGAAGGCAAAGAGGCAACCAGAATACAGCAGATATTGCTCGTGAAACCGAAAGATTGTGATAACAAGATCAGGAAGAAGCTGCGGACAAAGGCGGAAATGATCCTGAAAAAAATGAAAGATGGCGAATCATTTGATCTCCTGGTGAACGAGTATTCCCAGGGTCCTGCCGCCGGATCCGGGGGTGACTTGGGTTTTGTTGAAAAGGGAATGATGTTTCCCGCAGTGGACACCGCTGTCTTCGGGCTCAAAAAGGGTGAAACAAGCGGGGTAATAGAATCCCCCGTGGGTTTCCATATCATCAGGGTCATAGATAAAAGAGGCGCCGGAATCAAGCCTTTTGAAGAAGTAAGAGATGAACTCGTCCGGGAGATAGGGAATGAAAAGGTAAAGAAAAAATTTCAGGAGTGGCTGAAAGAACTGAGGGAAAAGTCTCTCGTTGAGATAAAGTTGTGATGGCTAAAAAAGGGTTCGAGGATTCGGGGGTTCAAGGGGTCGAGTGAAAAGATAAAAAGCTACAAAGAGTTGAAAGTCCGGCAGAAGTCATACAAACTCTGTCCAGAAATATCTGGAATAACAACAAATTTTCCAAAGGAAAAAAGGTGTGGCCTAACTTCTCAGACAAGAATACCTGCTGTGTTTATCCCTTCTAATATAGCAGAGGGATATGAAAGAAAACATGCTCTTGAACCCTTGACCCCTCGAATCCTTGGACCCTCTTCTCCAGTTAAATTGAGAAGAACCATTTTTGTTAATTCTGTCTGATTTTAAAGAAGATCAAGATGAAATACATAAAGATCAGGGGTGCGCGTCAGCACAACTTAAAAAATGTAAATCTTGACATTCCGAGAGACAGGCTTGTTATCATAACCGGCGTGTCCGGTTCCGGCAAGTCCTCTCTCGCGTTTGACACCATATACGCCGAAGGCCAGAGGCGATACGTAGAATCGCTCTCAACCTATGCTCGTCAGTTCATCGGCCAGATGGACAAACCAGAGGTTGAATCCATCGAGGGCCTCTCCCCCGCCATAGCCATTGAACAGAGAACCGCGAGCCGCAATCCCCGCTCAACAGTCGGCACTGTAACCGAAATATATGATTATCTGCGCCTGCTCTTCGCCCGCGTTGGAATACCTCACTGCTATAACTGCGGGAAGCGGATCGAGGCTCAGACCGTCGAGATGATGGCGGAGAGGATACAGTCCCTTCCTGAAGGCACAAAAATCAACATCATGTCGCCCGTCGTCAGGGGCAAAAAGGGCGAATTCCAGAAAGAACTGAAGAGACTGCGGAAAGATGGCTTTGCCCGTGTGCGAGTCGACGGATCGATAAGAGATCTCGGCGAGGATATCGCGCCGGACAGGAATAAACGCCATGATATAGACGTGGTGATTGACAGACTGATTATCAGGAGTGGTATCGGAAAGCGGTTGAGGGATTCACTGGAAATCGCCATAGGTCTTTCGGGAGGACTCGTCGGCATCCAGGTTGTGGATGGAGAAGAGCTGCTTTTCAGTGAAAATTACGCCTGTCCCGAATGCGGCATCAGTGTGCCGGAACTTGCGCCGCGGATGTTTTCCTTTAACAGTCCATACGGCGCTTGCTCCGAGTGTGGCGGACTGGGAACAAAGATATATTTTGACGAAAATCTTGTCGTGCCCGATCCCGGACTCTCCATAAGGGAGGGGGCCATCGCCCCGTGGGAGGGGAAGGATTCCATCTATTTTCACCAGATGCTGGAAGCCCTCTCCAGCCACTACGGATTCGATATAAACACACCTTTCAACAAACTGCCTGAAAAAACAAGATCCGTCCTGCTGCACGGTTCGGGGGATGAAAAGATAGGGTTTTATTTCGACAGGAGAGGAAGAAGACACTTTTACGAGAAGCGTTTCAAGGGCGTGCTCAATAAACTGGAGCAGCGCTACAGAGAGGAAAAATCCGGCGATTCCAGGATGGAACTTTCGAGATATATGAATATAAGTGATTGTCCGGTCTGCGGGGGCGCCAGGCTGAAAAAGGAGAGCCTGTTTGTAACAGTTGGTGAAAAAAATATCGATGAGATATGCCGGATGTCGATTCACGAATGCATGCGATTCTTTGACAACCTGTCCTTCTCCCGGAATGAGGCCCTTATTTCCGAAAGGATACAAAAGGAGATAAGGGAACGCCTGCAGTTCCTTATCGATGTGGGCATGGATTATCTGAGCCTTTCGCGTTCTTCGGGCACCCTTTCGGGTGGAGAGGCGCAACGCATCCGGCTCGCCACGCAGATAGGTTCCGGACTGGTCGGAGTTCTCTATGTCCTGGATGAACCCACTATAGGCCTTCACCCGAGAGACAGTATGCGGCTTGTCACTACGCTGAAACGCCTGCGCGATATGGGGAATACCGTGCTCGTGGTTGAACATGACGCACAGATAATGAACTGCTCGGATGACATTATAGATGTCGGGCCAGGAGCGGGGTTGAACGGGGGCGAGATTGTCTTCCACGGAACCCCCGAAGAGATCCGCAGGTCAGATGTCTCACTCACAGGAAAGTATCTTTCGGGCAGGTTGTCGATTCCTGTCCCGGAAAGTCGAAGGCCTCTTTCCGGCCGATTCATAATCATTGAGGGCGCGTCGGAAAACAACCTCAAGGATATTGATATAAAGATTCCTGCCAATGTCTTCACCTGCGTGACCGGCGTGTCTGGATCAGGAAAGAGTACCATGGTGATCGAAACTCTGTACAAGGCGCTTCGCCGCAGGCTGAACAGGTACAGGGGCAAATCGGGGAGGATAAAGCAGATAAGAGATTTTGGCGGCATAGAGAGGGTTATCACCATGGATCAGCAGCCGATAGGGCGTACACCAAGGTCGAATCCCGCCACCTATACGGGTATTCTTACACATGTTCGCGACCTCTTCAGCCAGCTCCCCGAGTCGAGAATGAGAGGTTACAAACCGGGACGTTTCAGCTTCAATGTCAAGGGGGGAAGGTGCGAGGTATGCCAGGGGGAAGGGGTGAAGAGAATAGAGATGCATTTTCTCCCTGATGTGTACATAACCTGCGATGTCTGTCACGGGAAGAGGTTCAGCAGGGACACCCTCGAGATACGCTACAAGGGGAAAAGCATAGCGGATGTCCTTGGCATGACGGTCAACCAGGGTCTTGCCTTCTTTGATAACATCTCCCCGATAAGATCGAAATTGCAGCTTCTCTCCGATGTCGGGCTTGGATATATAAAGTTTGGTCAGTCCGCCACGACTCTTTCAGGCGGCGAGGCGCAGAGGATAAAGCTGGCAAGGGAACTGGGTAAGCGTATGACGACAGGCACTCTCTATATCCTGGATGAGCCAACAATAGGTCTCCACTTCGCGGATATAGAGAAGCTCCTTCAAGTCCTCGCGCGACTGGTGGATATGGGAAACACCGTCGTGGTCATAGAACACAATCTTGACGTGATCAAGTCCGCGGACTACATCATCGACCTGGGGCCGGAAGGAGGAGATGGGGGAGGAAGAATTGTTGCAGCCGGCACCCCTGAAGAAGTGGCAAAAAATGAAGGATCACTCACAGGCAGTTTCCTGCGCAAGATAACAGGACCCGCGCTACCGCCGCTTGACATCAGTTGAATCGTTGAGTGGGTAAGTGGGTGGTCACATATTGACTTACCCACTCACCTACTCACCTACTCACCCACTAATTTTCAACCCAAAACTGCTTTCCAGGGAAAGTCCTCATTTCACCCTCCTGAATCTCAGTACAATGACGGCTCCCTTCGGCTCGTTGTCCTCAACCCAGGCATATCCGCCGTAGCTCTCCATGGCCTTTTCCACAATGTGGAGACCTATGCCGGTGTGGCCTGTATCCCCGTGCATGAATCCCTCTTCAAAGATATTTGCCTTTATATCATCGGGGATGCCTGTCCCGTTGTCGGCAATGCGCACTTCGCACATATCTCTTTCTTTGCCTGTGGTTATTGTGATTCTATCAGCCTTTCCGTGAATGACAGCGTTTCTTACGATGTTGTCTATGACGGAAACAAGAGAATCGTCGGCCATGACCTGGTGGGCCCTGCCCTTGACTTTAAAGTCTATAAATGGATAGTTCTTGATGGTTTCATCTATGGCATCTTTCATGTCGTACATCTTCAGTTCACTGTGGCGGGAGAGGAATGATTCAAGCTCTCTCATCCGGTTGATCAGTTCAATGCATTTGCCCGAACGGGAGAATATTTCGTCCAGGTATTCTTCTTCTGGAGATTCGAGGTAGAGGTTCAGGGCGCTTTGTATGACCACCAGGTCATTCGTAAGGTCGTGGCGGAGAATCTGGTTGATGAGTTTAATGTGTTCCTGGTAGTACTGCACTTCTTCTTCGGCCTGCTTGTGGGCGGTGATGTCTCGTGAATTCAGCACTCCCACTGTATTCTGACCATTCTCATCATGTACGAAATTGCCGGTTGTTTCCAACCATACATAATGTCCCTCCGCGTGCCTCACCCGGTATTCGACCATTCCAGGCGTCAAACCGGCAACCGCTTCCGCAAAGGCCCTTTGAACTTTTTCCATATCATCAGGGTGAACCCACTCGAAAACGGATCTGCCAAGCCTTTCCTCCGGGTCATAACCCAGCACTCTTTTGTGTGACGGACTGACATAGAGCTTTTTCCCATTTGCATCGATGAGGCGAACCATGTCATTCATGTTTTCCGTAATCAGGCGGAGCATTCGTTCGCTCTGGTTCAGTTGTTTGTCTTTCTCTGCCAGCCGCTGCTCCATTCTTTTTTTGTGAAGAGCGACTTCGATGGACGCCTTTACCCCTTTTTCATGGAAGGGCTTTACTATGTATCCGTAAGGATTTGTTCCGATCGCCCTCTTTACCGTTTTGTCGTCGGCATAGGCGGTCATGAATATGACGGGTATATCCATCTCTTTGTTGATCTTCCTGGTGGCGTTAATGCCGTCGACCCTGCTTGGCATGACGATATCCATCAGCACTGCGTCCGGGTGGAAACGTCTCGCGAACTCTATCGCTTCACTTCCTGAGGAGGCGCTCTGGGTGACATCGTATCCCATATTCTCGAGGCGCGCCTCCATCTGTGTGGTTACCGCCGCCTCATCATCCACTATCATGATTTTTTTCATCTTTGTCCACTTCCTGTTTTTTGAATTTTATAATAAACTCCGTTCCATTGTCCAGTTTGAGATCAATACTCCCTTTCAATTGCTTGCGGACCAGATTCCTGACAAGCCTGAGGCCAAGCCCCTTTGCCTTTAAAAAATCATCTTCCGTCAGGAAGGGGCTGCCGTCGTCACTGACAATTAACAGGATTCCGCCCCCTTTCGTCATCTCCATCAAAACCCGAACTGTTCCCTTCTCTCCCGCCGCGAAGCTGTGCTTCCAGGCGTTGGCGATGAGTTCGTTCAGGATGAGGGAGCAGGGCTCGGCCTGCGCCAGGGGAAGATGAATGTCGGAGACCCGGACATCAAAGTCCACCATCTTTTTCTCCGAATAGATCTGTCCCATGAGGGCCGTCATCTCCAGGATGTGCCTCCCCATATCAACCTGATCAAAGTTTCCGCTTTCATAGAGCTGTGAATGGATAAGCGCCATTGTGTGGATTTTGGATCTGGCATCTTCTATCGCGGTAATCGCCTCCCGGCTGCGGGTTTGCATGCTGCCTATATCGAGCGTGCTTGAAACGACCTGCAGATTGTTCCTGAGCCTGTGATGGATTTCGGAGAGGTGCGATTCCCTCTTTTTCAGTGCCTCGCGAAGTTGAATCTCAACCTCTTTGCGCCTCTTGATTTCCGCGTTTAATGCCTCGTTCGCGGTCGTCAGTTCAATGGCGCGTTCTTCAAGATCGGCGGTGCGCCTTTTTACCCTGTCTTCAAGTCGGGCGGAGAGACTGTGGAGGGCTTTTTTCGCCCTTACGTGCCTGTCATCGAGGATTCCCGCCGTTACGCCCACGAAAATAAACATAAGCCCTCTGGCCAGGTCGGCCGCGCTGGCAGAGGGGAGACTGAAGAGTATATGTATCAGAAACAGAGACGCGCTCACGGAAAGCCCGCCCTTCACCCCCCACCAGAAGGAGGCCGCGATGATGGGCAGATAGAAGAAGTGAGTGTAGATGATGGTTATGCCGTGGACGACATGAAAATAATACTCCAGACAGACACAGGCAGCCACCATGGCCGCCAGGACACACAAACGAAGATGGTTTGTTTTGGGAAGAATTCTTTCCATTGCGCGTTACCGCTGAAACACTTTCCCTGTTGGATTTTACTGTATTAACACCCCGGCATTTTATATCCCTGGTCAATATGAAGCAGAATGGAGCAAAAAAAAACGCCACCGGGCATGGCTGCCGGGCGGCGTTATCAGTTAATATATCCGGCAGCCCGACGATCATAACCTTCCGGCATTAGACTTGGGGCTTTGCGACACCGCCTTTCGGCGGTTGTGCCTTTTTCGACATTTCCTGTACTTTCAGCGCGTCCCTTCTGTCACCAATATGCCTGTTTGTCAAGAGAAATTTGCCCCCCTCTTCCCCTCTTCCCCTGCCCCCCGCATGGCCAGGAATAATATCCGATCGGGGCAGGCTGAGGACTTGATTTTGCAACAGTTGTTGTTATAGACTGACGTCCGCAATACGCAATATTCAGGAGAAGATTTATATGCCCATATACGAATTTTACTGCGCCAGGTGTAACACCATCTACAATTTCTTTTCAAAATCGGTCAACACCGAAAAGGTGCCTTGCTGCCCCCGCTGCAAGACCGGGAAACTGCAACGCCGGATGTCGGTTTTTTCCGTGGTCTCTTCGGACAGGGGAGAGACGGAGGACAACCTGCCCCCGATAGATGAATCGAAGATGGAAAGGGCGATGGAGATGCTGGGCAGGGAGGTGGAAAAAATAGACGGGGATGATCCCAGACAGGCCGCGGCTATGATGAGAAAGCTCTCTGAAGCGGCCGGTTTCAGCCTTAAACCGGAGATGGAAGAGGCACTGGGCAGGATGGAAAGGGGCGAAGACCCTGAAAAGATAGAAGAAGAGATGGGCGATATACTTGACAGTGAAGACCTGTTTTCTCTGGAAGGCATGGGCGGAAAAAAGCGCAGACAGTCGGCGCCCCGCGTGGATGAAACACTGTATGACCTGTAGGGCATGGGTGCAATTTTTGGACTCGGAGGATTGAACTCGTGGAGATTAAAATATCTTGAACGATGATGAAATGTAATATAATAAATCGAGCAAGTTAAGAACTTCTCTTTCAATGGAATCACAATGAATTTTCCTGACCTGTTAAAAAATATGCTGGCCGACGACGCGGCGAAGCGTAAATTATGGAAGGATGGAAAAGGTCCTCCGGGGCCTGGCGGCTTTTTGAAGGTGATACATGAACATTTTCTTCAGTTTACCCTGTACAATCCCCCGGCACTCCTCGCAGCTATTGTCTTCACCGGAAGTCTCTTTTTCCCCTGGTGGTATGCCAAAGTTTACGAAGACTATTACACTATAAATGCCTATGCCTTTATTCTTCAACACGATCTGCCCCCAGAAGGCGTATCATTCGTTATCGAGACACCGATCGTTGCCGTTGTTTTTCTCATTCTCATGCTGGCAGGATACTTTTTTCTCGTCTTCTGGGGAAGCACAATGGAAGGGGAAAAGGGGAAACTCTTTTTATTCTGGGGCGGCCTGTTTATGCTCCTGTATACGGCAGGTTTCTACGGGGCTCTCCTTTTTGCCACTCATCGAATCGGTCAGCCCGTTACGGGCTATTCTTCCATTCCGTATACCGTGGAAGTGGACATTTTCATGACCTTTTCGAAGGCTTATTTTATTGCAATCAGCGCGGGTGCCGTCTGCATGGTTTCAGCTCTTGTCCACGGCCGGTTTAGCATAAATCTACACTGAAAGAAATCTCACAAACATGACAACATATAAAAACCTTTTCCAAAGGAATTATGGCATCTTTTCCGACGAAGAGCAGGAAAAGATACGAAAGTCAAAAATTCTGATTGTCGGGTGTGGCGGTATCGGAGCAACAGTTGCCATCATGCTTGCCCGTTCCGGAGTCGGTCAATTTATATTAGTAGACTTTGACGCATATAGTCCGTCAAACATGAACCGTCAAATCTGCTGCTTTGAAAACACAATCGGTCGGAACAAAGCCCATGTCGTCAGGAATGATATCCTGAGGATCAATCCGGAGGCGAGAGTTACAGTGCATGAAACCCTGCTGACACACGCTGAAATTGCGAAACTCATGTCGGGGGTTGATTTAGTTTTCCCTGCTGCAGACGATTTTGCCTTCAGTCTTTTCGTTTTTCGCGATGCGAAGAAATCAGGAAAACCTTCACTCATGGTAGTTCCATCAGGAACCTGGGCGAATGTCAGCATCATCAATCCCGACAGTCCGCTGCCGGAAGATATTGAGGGTGTTCCAAAACTTTCAACGTACGAAGAACTCCGGGATATTCTTGAGATGCGAAAGTACAAATTCGGGACTTACTTTTATGTTCCTCTGGCAGATTGGAGAATCGACTATTATCGTGACTTTATAGAAGAGAATTTGCCTCCGACCCAGATATGTCCGACCGTGTGGTTGAGCTCTGCTCTGGGTGCGTTTGAAATATTGAAGTGCCTGAGTGGAAAGTGGAAGCCCGTGGCTTCTCCACGGTACTGGAGTATTATGCGAAACAGGATCAGGATCAACCGCGTCAATGGTTTTTGCCTGCAAACCCTTCTGGTATGGCAGAGGAGGCTTATGTGGAAGGTTTTTCAAACGCGGTTTGGACCTTTTCAGGAAAAGCTGCAATCCATATGGTGGGTCCTGTATTATAGATGGATGAAAAACAGGGAATCCACGGACCACCCACACGATCATTCATATGAAAAATAAATCTATGATGGATATGAACTATAATGACCTGTTCATCCGGAATCTCGGGGTCTTTACCGCTGATGAGCAGAAACGAATAAGGGATTCCCGGGTGGTGATCATAGGAGATTCAGGCACAGGTGAACTCCTCTCTACTCTCCTGGTCCGCTGCGGTGTTACGAAACTGATTGTGGCCGGCAAGGATACCTATGTTCCATCCGACATGAATCGTCAGATCGGCTGCTTCAGTGATACCATAGGGGAAAATAAAGTTGAAGTCATCCGTGACACTGTTCTTTCCATCAATCCTGATGTCCAGATCACCGCATACAATCATCTCCCCGCGGGAGAAGAGATGGACCGTATAATTCTTTCCGGAGATATTGTAATACCGGCAGTGGATGATCTTGCCTACAGTGTCTTGCTTTTTCGTACAGCCAGAAAGCATGGAGTCCCCGCTGTGCTGTGCCTGCCGTCAGGAACAACAGGATGGGTCAGCGTATTCAGGAGGAATAGTCCCACCCTGGAAGACATGTTTGGAGTGCCCAAACTTGATTATCACGACCTCGTCAGCGTAATACGCACGAAAGAGTATCGCTGCGCCCAGTATAATTACGTTACCTCAGGGGACTGGCGCGTTGACTGGTTCTTCGAATATTTTACCGGGAATCGTCCACTCGCCCTCATCTGCCCCGTTGAATGGATGGCTGCCAGCCTTGCCGCCATGGAAGCCTTGAAGGTTTTATCGGGAAAATGGCCCGCCATGGAGGCGCCTCGCTGCTGGTATCTGAGAAAGGGGAAAGTCTCGGCCTCAAGGTTCAGTACCTTTATAAGATATCATCGCAAATTGGGATGGCTTATTTTCGGTTCCAAAAGGGGAAAGATTCCGCATAAGCTGACTCATCTGATCTGGAAGAAATTCTTCGAGTATTTAAGATGACAGACAGATCGCAGGGAAGCGATTTCCTGCCCATAGATCTAAGCAATCTCTTATCATCTTCTGGAAGTTGTTCGTCAATCTTCAAGGATGGATTGAATCGATGAGGCTAACACTTCTTCCAAAAGCTCCAGATCATGTTCATCTTTTGCAAGGAATTTAAGAAGATCGATTCCGGAGGTCTGTGGAAAAAGGAGTAAAAATATTGGACATACACCCAGAATCATGGAAAGGCAAACCCGTTTCCCCCACAATTCATCGGGCAATACCGGTGGTATCCCGCCACCAAACAGGTTATGTGTTTCCACGGGAATCTCTCCGATCGGGTGAGATTCTCTTTCGATTTCCGGTCCTTCCGGTGTAACGGACATCTCTTCTATAGCGCTCAGCAATTCAGGTAATCCTCCATCCTCCGGCAATCTCTTCGCTGCAGCAACCGGGTCGAGACCGAAACGGAGGCAGCTTTTTAACAGGGGAAGTACATATTTTCCTGCTTTCTTCACCATTGCCGAAAATCCCATATGGTCTGAAAGAAATATATTGTCTTTAGTCCTGGAATTCTTCCGTGGATCGTGCCATGTAAATTCGACGGAACTTATGCATGGAGAAGGACAGTGGTAACATGCCATATTGCGCCATTTTGTTTTCTTGATGATTTTTTTCAGATTGTCTTCGATTCCGATCTTTTCCAGCACGGAGAGAAACCCTTCATTTCCATGCCCTTTATCTGCAAAAAGGTCCCTTTCTATTGTCTCTTTATGGTTAAGATTGTCTTCGGCGAAGGGAAGACCACCGGTTCCATTGAAGATGATTCCCTTGAGATTTTTTGAGGCCATCCGGGAAGCCATCCCCGCTTTATCCAGACTGCCTCTCATTCCTGTTGAAACGGAAGCACAGGAAACCCCGTGATCAGCGGCGGGGCCTGTCAGGATAATCGATCGGGAGAGGGGGGGGTCCTTTTTCAGTGCCTGAACAGCCTCAGGGATCTCAAGCCCGACGAGATGCTCCGCTGAAACAATATTCATTGTTCCTTTGTCGATGTGCAACATCTTAGGTGAAGAAGCGCATCCTTTGATCACCAGAAAATCGATACCGGAGAACTTCATCTCCGGGCCTGTCCTCAGCATAAGGGGTACGTGGCAGAGATTTCCGAAACGCGGCGCTAAAAATGTCGCGACAGAAAGGCATGAGGCGGGCGCAAAGCTGCCTGTCAGAGGGCCGACCCCGAGGATCAGAGGGTCACCATCTTCATATCGCTTAAAAAGATCTGCATTTACTGCCGCGCCACCGATCTTTTCCGCAACAAGCCGGGCGTCCAGAGGCGCCACCTCTGCAGATGATTCAGAAAGATCGACTATTCCCACCTTCATATTGTAGAACTTATTGAATAACTTCATAATTCAATATTCCCCGGTACCGCCTTCTGCCACCTGAATCTTATCTTTGCCGCACCGTAAGGGCATCGATCAATGCATCTCATACATGTAATGCATTCGGTCATCCGTATTACCGGCGATATGCCTTCTCTCAATTTATCCGCATCGATGATCCCCATGGGGCATACCTCCGCGCATTGAATACAGGAAAATTTTTTGCACTGATTCGCGCCGATGACAATTTTTATCAGACCAATCTTTGCAAAAAGCGCCAGAAGGGCGCCCACGGGGCAGAAATACCTGCACCAGACCCGCCTTTCTGTTATTTCGAGGCCTGCCAGTGCCCCCATTATCCCAAGATTAGCGCCATTAAGGGTTCCTGTAGCTCCATAGGAACGGCAAATAGAACCGATGGGACATACGGGGCAGAATGCCTGGAACCCGAAAGCGCAACTTCCTCCCACGGCTCCGGCAAGGATACCGTACTTTACCATCCTGCTCTTGAGAAATGACGGCCACCCGATCTTCTTTGGCGTAATTTTATCGACAAGATCGAGCAAAAAGCCGAAGGGACAGATCCATCCGCAGAAAAACCTCCCTGCAAGGATAGTCAGCCCAAGTATCAGGAAAGCCGACAGAATCCAGACGAGCACGATAGTTCCTGATGACGCGATATTCTGAAGTATTCCTGCCGGACAGGACAGACTGAGCGCGCCCGCTTTCAGGGAACAAAATGTTCCAACCAGGATAACGACAAGGAGGAGAAATGAAACAGTTTGGACGGTCCATCGCAGGCCTTTTATCCATCTGATCTTTTTCCCCTTTGTGAAGGTGAGCGCGCCCGACGGGCAATATTTAACGCACAGCGGGTCGCCTTCACAGAGATCGCATTTGTTTATCTCTTCCGTTACTGGATCTTTAAGGGGCGCGGCCTCCGGGCATGCCATGGTACAGAGACCGCATCCGACACAGAACAGTTTGTTGATACGGACAATCCCGTCCTCACCCTTTTCTATCGCCCTGGTGGGGCAGGCTTCGATGCAGAGGGGTTTGCGGCAATGCTGGCAGAGGATCGCAAAATTCCTGTTATCTTCCTCATCTCTGAGCACTTCCATACTGGCGGACGCCGGCGCTATTTTAGAGACATTCCTCACGGAACAGACCATCTCACAGGTGCCGCAACCGGTACATTTTTCCGGATCAAAGAGAATCCCGGAATGACGTCGCGGCATAAAGTAGCCGGAGAAGGTTTTTTTCTCTTCGCGACGTGGCCTGAGATCCTCGAGGGTAATAATATTATTCTGTTCGGTTGTTTCTTCCTGCATTATAGTACCTGCGCATTACGCAACATATATATTTCCCTCCTGCATACGGGACAGAGACCGAGGAGGTTCAAAACATTCGGAGGCTCTTCTTCCAGCCTGTCAAAGACAAAGTTTTTTACGGGAATTGATAGAAACGGTTTACCGCAGCGGGTACAGTATTTTATATCTTCGACCACTTTCTCTTCAATGGCTATTTCCCTAAGAGCTCGAATCAGATCCCGACAGCTCACCCCTTGTGGACACATGTCGGTGCCGGCATTACATTCGGTGCAGTACCAGATATTTTTATCCATGATGACGTCATCCCCGGTCAAGGTCTTTTTAATCACCCCCCGTGGTGACATTTCGATGGAAAAATTTGTATACATCTCAGCCATGGGACATACCGCAACGCACCTGCCACATTCCACACAACCGGAGGCACCGGAAGATCTCCTCGCTTCGGCAAGCCTGTCTTTACCGTTCGTCATCCTGTGACTCCTTCCTTACATCCGCTGCACATACCTTGAATTCAGGAATCCTGGAAAGGGGATCAAGAACCGGATTGGTCAGCATATTGGCCCGCGCCTCCGCAAAGTGAAAGGGCGCGAAGATACATCCCCTTGAAACACGTTTCGTTATTCGGGCAGTTGTTATAATGCTTCCCCGGCGGGTTGTTATCTTAATTTTTTCTCCATCTTTTACGTTCAGGTGTATGGCGTCTTCCGGGTTGATCTCGGCATAGGCCTCTTCCGCCTCTCTGTTGAGGAAGGGTGACCGGCGCGTCATCGTACCGGTATGGTAGTGAGCAAACATCCTTCCCGTACTGAGATAATAGGGATAATCGGCATCGGGCAGTTCCTTCGGTGGAGTATATTCGGGAGTGACGAAAAGTCCTCTGCCCCGTGTAAATCGATCTTTGTGAAGATACTGTGTGCCGGGATGATCTGAATCAGGGCAGGGCCACTGCAGGCCTCCCCGTTCTAATCTCTCAAAGCGGATGCCTCCGTAGGCCGGGACCAGTGACGCAATCTCCTCCATGACTTCTCCGGGATGGCTATAGGAAAAATCAAGTCCAAGGGCGCTTCCAAGGAGGCATAAGATCGCAAAGTCTTCCTTTGCATTCCCCGGCGGATCGACTGCCTTTCGTAAGAGCTGAAATCGCCGTTCCGTATTGGTGAATGTTCCGGATTTTTCGGCAAAACAGGAGCCCGGCAACACAAGATTTGCAAATCGTGCCGTCTCGGTAAGGAAGATATCGTGAACGATGAGAAAGTCGAGGGCCTTCAGGGATTCCAGCACATGACTGGTATCTGGATCACTCAATGCCGGATTTTCCGCCATGATATAGGCTGCGCGTATGTCCTTCCCTGCGGAACCGATAATCTCTGTCACGGTCAGCCCCGGCTTGTCGGAAAGTTCACCCCCCCAGGCTTTTTGAAACTTATCTCTGATCGCGGGATCGCTGACGCTCTGATAGCCAGGATAGACGTTGGGCAGGGCTCCCATATCGCAGGCGCCCTGGACATTGTTCTGCCCCCGGAGGGGATATATGCCGGAATATTCTTTCCCCACATGGCCGCACAGCATGGCGAGATCGCAGATGGCGAGGACATTGGCCGTTCCGCAGGCGTGCTGGGTGATGCCCATGCAGTAAACTATGGCCGACTCTTTCGCTTTTGCATAAGTTTCCGCTACCAGCTTAATAAGCCCGGGATCAATGCCGCATTCCCCGGAAGCTTTCTCAACAGTCCATGCAGAGATAAATTCATTTAATTCTTCAAAACCTTCCATTCGCGCCTTTACAAATTCCTCGTCGTATAACCCTTCGTCAATAATGTGCCTCATCATGCCACACAGCAGCGGTATGTCCGTCCCCGGATTGATGGGAAGATGAATTTTCGCGTTTTGGACGACTGCCGTTTTACGGAGATCTACAACAATAAGTGTTGCCCCCCTGTCGATAGCCTTATAGATTTCACCCATGATGATCGGATGGCTCTCTGCCGCATTGGAGCCGATAACAAAAATACACTCAGCCCCGGCCAGATCGGAAATGGAATTCGTCATTGCTCCGCTGCCAAGGGTCTGTGCCATGGCAACAGTGGTCGGGGCATGACAAAGCCGCGCGCAGTGATCTACATTGTTTGTCTTGAAGACCATTCGCATCAGTTTCTGGAAGAGATAATTTTCTTCATTGGTACACTTGGCGGAGGAAAGGCCGCCAACGGCGTCGCCGCCGTATTTTGCGGCAGTTTCACGCAGTTTATCGGCTGCCATCGGTATGGCTTCATCCCACGGAATTTTCTGAAACGTATCACCCTTTCTCAAAAGGGGTGAGGTCAGCCGGTCGGGATGGTGGATAAATTCGTGGGCAGACCACCCCTTTATGCACAGACTTCCCCTGGAAACAGGGTGTTCCCTGTCGGGATAGGTCGCAACGGCAACGCCATCCTTGACCTTTATAATAAGGCCGCAGCCGGTGCCGCAATAGGGACAAATGGTCTTGATGAATTCAGTGCCCATCTTTTTCCCTCAGCGAGTTTATCCATTCGGGATATTCCCTGCCCGTCTCGGGCTCTTTTAAGAAATCCGAAAGGATTGGTGACTTCTTCTCGGGATCAAGCCCCGCTTCGTATCCGTATTTTTCCTTGAGCGTTTTGCGCATCGAAAGCTGCAGATAGAGCAGGGGGATATTGACGGGACAGGCTTCCTGACAGGCTCCGCAGGCCACACAGGTATCCGACAGGTGAAAGGCACGTATCAGATGAAAGGTTGCCATCTCTGCCGGCACGTCTCCTCTTTGCACCCAGACATCATCCTCCAGCTTGCAGGGTTCACAAACGCAGATGGGACAGGAGTTTCTGCAGCCGTAACACTTGATGCACCGCTTCAGGACATTCGCCCATTTCTCCATCCTTTTTTTGTCATTGCCAATCAAAAATTCCCGGACTCTTTCATCCTGAAAGGGATCTACCCCTGAAGCGATCTCGCCCGCGTCAACTTTTGCCGGATAAGGCCTGTCGCAAAGGCATATGGCCGCCTGTTCCTGACTGCAGGCAATTCCAATCGTAAGGAGGTTTTCCTTTTCAATCTGGTTTCTTTTTGTCAGTTCAATCAGTGCCCTCTCGTCGCATCCCCGACAGAGGACAGCCAGTCTGTAGCCTTCGGGAGAAGAACGTAAAATGCTCATGGAAAGCTTCGCCAGCAACCATTTCGGTTCAAGAACGAGGGCATCTAATTCCGGGAGCCTTTTGAAAACATGGGGCTGGACGATATCCCGCTGATTCTTCATAAGGCCGAGAACACCATTGGCCTTTTTCTCTTCAAGAATCTGCTTTGCTATGTTTTTCGTTTTCTCAAGCATAATCAGCTTACCACTCCAAACGGCGACAACCATGGGTCCAGGGGAGGCAATGCGGCTAATTCGTTAAAGAAATTTTCGATTATCTCTTCGAACTGGTGGTATTCGTGAGCAGTTCCAAAACTCAGCAGCAACCTCTCTCCCCCTATCCCTGTTGTGTCCAGGAGATCTTTAAGAAGCTCAAAGCGTTTTATGGAGGCATGGTTCGCGTTATTGTATCGGCAGCCTCCTGAGTGACATCCCAGGACGGCTACTCCGTCGATCCCTCCGGCCAGCGCCCTTAAAATTGCATCGGGTTCAACAAGGGCCGCGCATTCCACCGGAATGACACGAAACCGGGCAGGGAGAGAAGCTCTCTTCTTTCCGGCGGCATCGGCTCCGATAAGACCACACCACTTGCAGGCAAAAATCAGGATTCTGGGCTGGTTCATTTTAACCTCTCGCATTACTATTTGTGTCCTGCTTTCTAAAATGCCCTTTTTATCATTTCTCCAACCATGCGATAATTATGTTCCGGTATCTGCATACTCCCGTTGGGACAGACCGACACGCAGTTTCCGCAGGCCTTGCATCTCATCATATCGACTTTGCTGATATGTCTGTCCTCCAGTTTTTCAAGATGACAGGCCTCGAAGGGACAGGCGGCAACACAGTTTCCACATCCGGTACAGGAGTCGGGAACAACCCTGGCGTGGCCTGATTTCGGACCGGGAACCCGGCTGAGTGTCGATGCGGCAATTTCTCTCTGCCTTAAATACGAAACGGCCTTCATGGCGGCTGCCCTTCCCTGTAATATCGCCTGATCTGAAGCAACGGGCCATCTCGCGGAGCCGCAGATGAAGACGCCGTCCATCTTCGTCTCCAGGGGGTGCATTGGATAGCTCTCCGAAAAAAATCCGTAACGGTCAACTTCAATACCTAACATCTGAGCCAGCCGGACACTATCGTCATTCGGGACAAGGGGTGTGCTCAAAACCACCAGATCTGTTTCTATCTTTCGTGTAATACCGTTCACCGCGTCATACACTTCTACATGTTCAACACGATCATTACCCATGATCATGGGAGGCTTCTCTTCTTCAAAACAAATAAACTGTATTCCCATTGAGAGGGCATCCCTGTAATATTTTTCCAGGACATTCCCGGGCGTCATAATTCCCCGGTGGAGAATGAACACCTCTGACCCAGGGTTTTCCCCTGCCAGTCTCATGGCATTTTTAAGACTGGCTGGACAGCAGATGGTCGAACAATACGGTCTTTCTTTATCTCTCGCGCCGGCACACTGAATAAAGACGGGTTTTTTCGCATCAAACGATCCTTTAAGAAATTGTCTTTCAATCTCCATCTGCGTGATTACATTCCTGATTTCACCGTAACGATAGAGACCTGTCGGGAAAAATATCTTTGCACCCGTTGCAATGATGATAATCCCCGATTGAATGGAATTATCTTCTCCCTGAGATGAAAATTGAACGGTGAAATTGCCGATGCATCCCTCAATGGAGGAAATTTTTGACTGGGGATAAAATGTGATGAGGTGATTGTTTTCGACCTCGTCAATGTAGGGGTTCAGTTTATCCGCTGCATCTTCACCGGTCGGGTACAATTGTGAAATCAATCTCAGCATTCCGCCGGGGGCGCTTGCCCTTTCGAGGATGTTAACCTTAAAGCCCGTTTTTGCCAGTGATGTGGCGGCGGCGAGACCCGCTGGACCTGCACCTATTATCAGGGCATCAGGATGAACGCTTACACGCATATCTTTGGATGCTTCTTTATGTTGAAGGGCAGCGAGGCCCATATTGATGAGATCTTTCGCCTTTTTTACGGCGCCTTCCGGGTCATTGCCATGAATCCATGCGCATCCTTCCCTTATGTCTACCAGGTCGATTTTGTGCCGTTCTATCCCCTCTTTGATGAGACCATCGACGGGAAGATTGCCCCTCGATAGAGTAGGACAGGCAGCGATTAATACCCTGTCAGCTTTGGTTTCTTTTATTTGGGAGGCAGCCTTTTCTATATCCGCTTCGAGACAGAGGGAATCAACAATCGATACGGAAGAAACAGAGGTATCTTTTGATAATTCCTTCCTGAGAAGATCAAAATCGATTGCATTATCGATCTCTCCGAAACATCTGCACAGAAAAACAGTAATATTCGCCATATTCACCTTAAGTTTGACGGTTTCGTGAAAAGTCTGTCATTCCCGCGTAGGCGGGAACCCATATATGGCTAAGCACTTGAAAAGACTGGATTCCCGTTTTCACGGGAATGACAAAATTGTGTATATTTCGACTTTTTACGAGACTGTCAAGTTTGATCCGTTTCTTTATTCATCACTCCCATTGCGGCGGCAGATGCCTGAATGACGGATTCTGCAACATCTGCCGGTTCCAGACCAAAACCGCATGCAAAGGTAGATGTCTCATCTGATTCTGTATTAAAAAAGCCTTCTTTATCCATGGGGGGAATCGCCGTCTTTTCATCCTGTCCCGGACGGTACTGAATCAGGGAAGGCTGAATGTTCCCGTTCAATACAACCATGTCAAATTTCCGGAGTTCCCTTTTCCGGGTCAGGGTATTCTCAAATTGTACCGCGATCCCATCACCACCGGGCAGAGGATGAATCAGCCCCGGCCTTCCCCTGATAAGTTTGATCTCAGTACCTTCAAACTCCCTCAGGGAATATCTGTAATAATCCCGTCCTACCGTTCGCAGGTCGGTATAGAAGATATAACAATCGATCGTTCGATTTCTTCTCTTCGTCCACCCTGCCTGCTTGAGGGCATGCATGCAGCAGACGGCCGAGCAGGAGGGGATCATCCTCAGATCCCTCGCTCCGGCGCACTGAATAAAAGCAATGTTTTGAGGTACGGAATGATTCGATCTTTTAACAATCTCACCTTTATTTATTCCTCCTTCTGCCGTCCAGTCTTCAAATTCCATGGAGGTCATGATATCAGGGTGGGTACCGCTTCCGTATTCCTTGAGGTGCCTGAGGTCAGCCTCCTTAAACCCGGTAGACCATATGACATCATTCACAACAAGATTTATTTCTTCTTCCCTCAGTTCCATATTAATGGCCCCCGACGGGCATACCTCCGCGCAGTTGCCACATTTTGTACAGGAAGACTCGTCGATTACGAAAGATGGGGGCCAGGCATGTTCCCAGCCAGGGTGGATAGCACCGGCCGGACACTCCTCCACACATCGCCCGCAGAAAATGCATTTCTTCTCATCTATGTAATGGGGGTTCTTCAGAATAACGGCTGAGTACTTACCGCTCTCTTTTTTCAATTCTTTTACGTGAGACAGGGTATGGACAGTAATTAAAGGATGTTCCATACATTTTTTAACAT
This sequence comes from Deltaproteobacteria bacterium, assembly GCA_019313695.1. Taxonomy (GTDB): domain Bacteria; phylum Desulfobacterota; class Syntrophia; order Syntrophales; family UBA2210; genus UBA2210. The sequence goes on along the minus strand of JAFDAS010000003.1, from coordinate 14,637 downwards.
CCGTCCAGAGGAGACAGAAAGCACAGTGGTCGGTAGGGTAGAGCTTGTCCAGCTTCGAAACCTGACCACCCAGATGACTGTCGCTTTCTACCAGATGAACGGACTGACCCGCATCGGCCAGATCCAGAGAAGCAGTAATACCCGCCACACCACCCCCGATTACAAGGACGGCATCTTTTTTCCTGTTACAAATGTACTCAAAACCAGCCATTAATCCCTTATTCCTTTCGTCCTTTTAGTCAATAATTCCATAATGTCTTGCCAGTTTTTCGATTCGTTCCGTAAACCATGTTTTGAAATCAGGCGGAGGAAAATTGTAAGGTCCTACACGATTCTCCAGACGTAAAGCAAATCTATTTTCGGAAGGATCAAACCTTTTTGCCGTGTCGTAATGTACAATAATAGACTTAGGATCGGTTGGGCACCTTCTCACGCAAGCGCCACAACCATTGCATTTATCCTCTATGACCACAGGAAAACGCCTCTTTTCCAGTTTGATGGCATCATACTTACAGGCCTTGTAACAGTTCTTACATCTCCTCTTTTTCTGCCAGGAAAGACATGTGTCAGGATCGATCACTGCATTTCCGATATCGATCTCTTCTTTCGGGACCTTCTTGATTGCTTCGGTGGGACATATTCTGACACACTCCATACACAGGATGCACTTTCCCCAGTCGAGAACAGGCGTGCCTAAATTTGTTATGCCGTCAAGAATGCCGGCAGGTTTAAGTGCATCGGCAGGGCACACGTCGATGCATCTGTAGCATCGGGTACAGTACTTCAGGAATTCCCTCTCAATGAGTGAACCCGGAGGACGAGGCAGGGCCTTTGCGCCGGTTATCTTGAATATGGAAAATACGACAAAAGATGCGACACCACTTATGATAACCTGAAACAGGTCCCTTCGAGATATATTCATGGATTTTATCAGCTTGTATAAAGGAATGGCGGAAAGGAGGTGTGTCGCTCCTTTCCGCCATGAAAAGCAAAGAGGTTTACAGGGCTTTCTTTGCCTCTCTCACGTCATCGACAAGGTATTCGAGATCATATGCCTTCAATGTCTTGTCCGTGGGAATGCCATTGTCATCCCAGCCGAAGTAAGAGTATGTGGCTTCTTGCATCTTCTTCGTATCTTCCGCTGTGAAGATAGCGCCTTTCTTAGGTCCCTCGGGCAGTTTTTCCGTCGTGAACCGCGTGGGCAGGACATCATCCTTGCGGTTGATACCTTCTCTTACCTGGAAACAGCGTTCTATCGTGATGATACGCTTTCCCGTTGTCCAGTATTCATCATCCGACATGTTCCATCCACAGAGTGGGTTCAGCATAGCCGTAAATATACCGGGTGTTTCCTTACCCCACGGATATCCTCCCACAAAGGAACACATGACGAGAGAATTGAGCATGCCCCATCTTGCCTGCGTTGCCGGACTTCCCCCTTCGTGATGATCACCACCACATGTACCCAGGGCATAGCTGTATGCTCTTCCTTTGTCACCCCGGGGATCGTGAGCGGCTATCTCTTTTCCCTTCACATGGACAGCCCATGCCTCTGAACCCTGGCCAATCTCCTGGGACATCTTCCGAACGCCCTTGGCAAGAAGCTTTCCGCCTTTTCCGTCCTGATATGCCATCTTCCGGATCATCTCAAGGTATGCATCGGCATCACCCCATTTGAGAGCAACGCCATCCAGATCACCAGGTTTCAAGACTCCACGGTCGATACATTCGGTGGTAAAAGCGAGAACGCCTCCGGTGGAGATGGCGTCTATGCCCATGGCATCACAGAGTTCAATCATGGCCATCATTCCAGCGAAATCCGACATTCCAAGATTGCTCCCCAAAAGACCTCCCGTCTCATACTCCGGTCCTTCGGCGATGAGGCCGGCATGTTTCCCTTCGCGAATGACACCGTATTTCTGACAGTGAACCGGACAATGGTTGCATGCCACATGTCTTTTCCAGAAAGTGCGGTTTGCCTCTTCACCTCCGATATACTCGATATCAGGATACCATGTGGTCTGGAAGTTCTTCGTAATCAGAGACCCGGAAACCCAGTGCTTCAGTTCAAGAAGCCCGGCGGTACCCCATCTTTTAATACCCTGCCAGCCTTCTTTATCAACGGCCAGTTGTTTGGCGGCTTTAGCTGCCTGGTAGAACTTCTTGTTATCCTCTACGGGAACGGCTTTCGTACCACGCACGGCAATACCTTTTAACTTTTTATTACCCATGAGGGCGCCGGTGCCGGTTCTGGCAGCAGCCCGAAAACGTTCAATGATAACGGCGGCAAAAGGAACACCATTTTCCCCTGCCGGACCGATAACAGCCGTCCTTGCATAAGAGTCATCGATCTCCTGCCTCATTGATTCATCCGCATCTTCAGTCGTCTTGCCCCACAACTTTCCGGCATCCCTGAACTGAACTTTATCGTCTTTAATATAGAGATAAACGGGGTTTTTCGATCTTCCCTTGATGTAGATTCCGTCCCATCCGGCCCACTTGATTTCATTACCGAGATGTGCACCTACCTCGGCATGACTGAGAAGACCGGTGTAGGGGTTCATGTTCACAATGCTGGTTCTGGTGGACACGCAATAGGTGCCGTTAAGAGGGCCAACACCAATAAAAATAAAGCTGTCTTCTGCCAGGGGATCGTGGTGAGCTTTATACTCTGACGCCAAAAAATAACCACCCATCCCGGCGCCGCCGATATATTTGCGGCACTCATCATCGGAGATTTCGCGGGTTTTATATTTTTGCCTCGATAAGTCGATCTCCAGGATCTTTCCGAAATATCCTCCTCTTGGTGCTGTCATGATCCTGACCTCCTTTCCCCTGTTTTATTTGGATAGAACAAGAGTCCCATCAGGTCTTCTCCTGCCTCCTCGGGGGTAACATTTCTGTACGCCTGGTTGACTCCAAAACCCAATTTATTGGCCAAGAGGCATGGACCCTGGGGATTTCCGGATTGTTCAAGGCAGGCTTCCACACATTTGGGATCACCACCGCACAGATCACACATAAGAGGGTTGCCCGTATCCGGGTTTGCGCGAATAAACTCAGCCGGACATGCCTCCTGGCACTTCATGCACTTGGCCCCAAGGCAGGTCTTTTCGTCCAGAATGATACCGTTTGTCTTGGGATCTTTTTTTAAAGCCACCGGAGTGGTGGGGCAGGCTTCAATGCACGGGGCATCATCACAGTGCCAGCAAATAATCGGAACGTCGACAACATTCTGGAACTTAAATATATGAATCCTGGCGATTGATGGTCTGACAACTCCTGTATGATGAACCGAGCAGGCATACTCACAGGCACGGCAACCGGTACAGTTTTGCCTCTCGGCAAAGAGATACCTCAAAACCGATTTTTTTACAGGTGTTGCCGCTTCGACAACTTTTGGCCTGATACTGCCAACAGTTGCTATTGCAACCGCCCCCCCTGCTGCTGTAACAGCGGCTCCTTTCAAAAACCCGCGGCGAGTTGTTTCTTTCTGGATCATGTCAGGGAACTTCTTCTTTTCACTTTTCATAGTGAAACCTCCATTCTGATCGTTCTGTTAGGTTTTAGTGATTATAGTTTGTGACCTGATCTCCTGTAAGGGTTTTAATCCAACACCTCCCTTCTGATTTTTTCGGACTCACTTTCTGAACGGCAAGTCGATAAAACGTAAAAAAGATTAAATGGGAATTTGATCACCATGATCTTAAAACGACTCAGTATATCGCTACGGCAATAATCTGCCGTCATACTCTTTTTGAAGAATGAACGAATTGAAGACAGGAATTTACGAGGAGCGATAAGACATACAAATGTGTAGAAAGGAAAATACGGAGAATAACTATGCTTTCGAGGCGCCAGTGAAATAACCATTGTATTATCACCCCTTCTGAGGAGTTCATATAAATAGTTATGTAAAAGCTAACCTTCTTTCCAATCACGGGAGGCTTCCCCGTTTCCGGGAAAGCCCGTCGGCATGGCACCATGGGATCGACTTGAGACCTTTAGGCAGTCACACTCGAAGGCTTACACCACCCGTTCTTCATACGCCCGTATAAATACTTTGTCAACAGAAAACACAGAAAAAATCTGTTTGAAAAATTAGCCATCCCCGGCGCGGCATGAACGAGCAGGATGTTATGGATTCCATAGAGACCATAAAGCGGGAAGACACCCGGATTGTTTCACTGTTCGCCCACGACAGCTCCGACTGGAGCGTAGTCCGGTTCAAGGAGGCATTCGGTGACAGATACCGTGATCCCAAGGTGGGGGAAAATCGTTATTTAGGAGTGGCGCTGACCATCTCTGCGTCGAGCCTGGCAGCATGATTCTCCGTCAATCACTCTTTGAAGGGAACATCATGGATCGCAGCCATCCGAATATTGTGTTTCCCTCAAGTGTATAACGATCGATCTCGCGAAACTGCATTGCCAGGTACTCTGGATCAGAAAACCACTCGGCGCGCGTCTTTATGCGCTTGTTTTTATCCAGTTTCTTGATGACAACCACAGGATTACCCGCGGCTATTACATCCGGAGGTATATCCTTTGTAACGATTGAGCCCGCTCCTATTATGCTGTTGTCTCCGATAGTGACACCCTTGCATACGATTGCGCTGTCCCCTATCCAGACGTTGTTTCCTATCCTGACCGCCGCGGTTTGACCCACTGGCTGACTCCGGTCATACAGTCCATGCCAGTCCGAATCCGTGATATAGGCGCCATGCGCCACCATGCAACTGTCGCCGATGACTATTTCCGTGGCCGCTCCGATTCTTACGCCGGGACATATCAGGCAGTAGTCTCCTATCTCTATATGTCCCTTTTCTCCGAAGTTTGACCATACGGTCAGTCTTACTTTTTTATCAGACGCCGCAATAACGTTGGCGTAGTTACCGAGCGAGATGCTCTCTCCGAATATTTTCACGTGCCAGGGTTTCATGAATGTGGTTCTTTTGCCCAGGTGTTCAAACTGAGGCCGCAGAAAGTGGTTCACGTACCACTTCTGGAATCTGATATCCATCTGCTTGAGGAAGTAGGGACGGTGGTCTCTCTTCAAGGAAACTATCCTCCAATTTATTCCATTGGTGGAACCGGGTGCGAATAATGTTCCTGATGCGAGTCATCAGCATGATCGGTAGATTCCATGTCTTCCCAGAAATCGTGGCTGAAGAGGCAGCTCGCGGGGGTAAGATTGTTGAGCGCATCATAGGCCAAAAGTACGGCAGCGGTCGTCCATGATGTTTTTTCTTCGGGCCATATGACCTCATCGGGAAAGGTAACCCCCATCCAGTATGATCCGTCGTCATATTTTTTGTCCATTATGTAGCTGAAAACCAGTCGCGCCTCTTCGTATCTTTCAATGGCCGCAAGTGCCAGCACCAGCTCGGATGTCTCCGCCATGGTTGTCCAGGGACGGTCTGAGACGCACCGGACTCCCCAGCCAGGTTCCACAAATTTTGTCCATGATTTATCAATCCGCTTTCGGGCATCGGCGCCGGTAATCGCGCCGCACAGGACGGGATAGTACCAGTCCATGGAGTAGCGCGACTTGATCATGTTGAAGTGATCTGGAAGGTTGCGGATGGCATCGCCCAGTTTTTCGAGCGCGCACCTCCAGTCGGGACGATTTTCTCCCAATCGCGAAGCAATGGCCAGAGCGCATTTAATACTCATATACACAGAACTGGAACCGGTCAGGAGGGCCATGCGGTCTATAACACCGTCGACATTTCTGGCCCAGTAAATCTCACCGGTCGGCGCCTGAAGACTGAGGGCATAATCGATGCCGGCGCTCACGGCAGGCCACATATCTTTGATGAAGGCAATATCTTCCGTAAGCAGATAGTAATGGAACACACCAACCGCGATATAAGAAGAGAGATTGGCGTCTCTGGTTGTGTCTTCCGGAGCGCCATCGCGACAAGCCGCCCACCAGCTTCCATCGGCGAGCTGCGTTTTGGCCATCCACTCATAGGCGCGCCTGGCCTCTTTAAGATATCCGGCGACGCCGAGCCCCATGGCGCTTTCAATGTGGTCCCATGGATCCGTTTTTCCACCTTCAGACCATGGGATCTCTCCGTTTTTTTTCTGCAATCCAACAATAAATGCCCCCAATTCTCCGCAGTTAACAGATTGTTCTACTATACTTCTCGAAACGTTGAGCTTCATATCGATTATCCTTTTCTGAGGTAGAAGACTATGCTCTTAGCTATCAAGGGGTTTAACATCTTATCCAGTATTCCGGTCCAGGACGGATGCTTTATAATGTCCCATTCAAGAAATCTTTTGTAAAGATTTACAGACAGGGACTTATCGTTCTTGTGGCCGACAAGACACTTCAACCACCAGTATGGCGCGTGCAGGGCGTGTTTGTAACGAACAGACCAGCACTTTGTGCCCGCGTCTTCCAGCAGTGAAATCAACTCCTTTTTTTTGTATATACGTATATGACCACCCGGTTCGTTGTGGTAATCCGACGAAAGCGCCCAGCATATACGCTCCGGCAGAAATCTCGGCACACTTACAACCAGATTTTTTCCCTGTTTCAGTACCCTTACAAGTTCGGCAATGGCCGCCCTGTTTTCCGGGATATGCTCAAGGACCTCTGAACAGATGACCACATCAAAAAAACTGTCTCTGAAGGGCAGCTTCGTGGCATCGGCCTTTGATATTATCCATGAACCATCACCGGCACCGTCCATAAGATACAGGGTAAGCGCGGCCTTGCGCAGATCCTCCATGTTCAGATCGATGCCTGCAACATCCGCGCCCAGGGTCCTGAATATCTCACAGGCATGGCGCCCGGTGCCGCACCCGACATCAAGAACGCGATCTCCCGGTTTTATGTCTAACATCTGAAAATCAGCGGTCAGCATTGATGGCTTCCCGATATACGTCAACGGTTTTCTGCGCCGCGTGTTTCCAGGTAAAAGAATTCTTCACGCGATCGAGGCCTGCCATCCCCAGCTGACAACGTCTGTCGGGATCATCCAGGAGCGATACAATCGCATGCTCCAGCGCCTTGCTGTCCGCGGTCGGCACGAGAATGCCCGCGTCGCCTACTACCTCCGGCAGGGCTCCCCCCACGGTGCTTATGACCGGCACGCCGCAGGCCATAGCCTCGCCGGCCGGCATCCCGAAACCTTCATACAGAGATGGAATGACAGCCATAGTGGCTTTGGCATAATAATAAGCAAATTCTTCATACTCGATGCGCCCCGTGAACCTGACACACCCTCTTATGCCCAGCTTCCTGACAAGACCCTCGATAACCCCGTTCTTTTTAGGTTTACCTACCACCGTAAGCTTGATATTTCTCTCCTTCTTTATTGACGCAATCGCCTCGAGGAGATATTTCAACCCCTTCAGGGGAGTGTCCGCGCTGTTAGTTACAAGTATATGATTTTTCGAACGTTTTACATGCGGCAGAGGATAAAAGAAGTCCGTGTTGATTCCGTTTGGAACAACCCTGAATTTGCGGCCTGACGTCTTGAAATCCCTGCTGATGTCCCTCTTTGAACATTCCGAGACAGTAATGATATGGGAAAGGCGGCGCGAAACCCTCTTCTGCATACCGAGGAAAGAATACCACCTTCTCGCCATGAGTTTCTTCAGCAGGGAACCGGCGGAACTGATTTCCACATCCCTGTCAACGGTGATCGGATGGTGGATGGTTGCCACAGTGGGAAAACCGAGACCCGGAAGGCCCAGTATGCCATACGAAAGACATTGATTGTCATGCACGATGTCGTAGCGCGGCATCTTTTTTCTGAAGTGATTATAGGTTCTCAGGCCGAACGTAAATGGCTCAGGGAAACCGCCTGAGGACATGCTGAGAAGCTCCAGCTGGTTGATCGGAGATGCCAGCAGATCGCCCAGACTCGCCGGTCTGAAAAGATGGTCGGGGTTATACAGATCAAGATTCGGTAATTTGTGGAGACCAACATCCCCGGCCAGTTCGGGATAGGGGGGTCCTGATATGACATCCACATTATGTCCCAGGTCGACCAGGGCCCTGCTGAGATAATCGATGTACACCCCCTGCCCCCCACACGTGGGGTTGCCCCTGTAGGTCAGAAGACATATGTTCAGTGGATCTGTACAGCCGGATGGTCTGGAAGCTGTGTGCTCCATCATGCGGGATGCCCCATATTTTCTTTTTCAGAAATAGAAGAATCAACAGACTCGACGTTAAACGAGAACTTTTTATCAGATTTATGACCAGAGGTCAAAGATAAATCGCTAACTTATGAATAACAGGTTTCTTTAAGGGCTGATTGTTTAGGGGACTGTTATATTTTTCAGGGGACTTGTCCCCGTTCTAAAAATAGTGGACTGTCCCCGAGAGGCAATATTCACAGGGATTCAGTAACCGCTTTCAGTTTCTTCATATCACTGTCAAAAGAAATAACCGGCCTTGATTCGGTAGATGCTGCGGCGAGAATACAGTCGACGATATCCGTATTTGTAGCTTCGTATTTCAGGAGGGCACTGAGGGCTTGCGATTTATCTGTGTTCACAATACCTTGAAAATTTAAAATCCCGCTTAACCCGGCCGTGATCTCAGCCTTCGGAATCCCGTAATATTTTTCCATAACATACACACATTCTACAAGAGCTACATCGAGTATCTCTGCCTTTTTTACGCCTTCATATACATCCTGAAAGAAGGCGTCGGCGCGGGGACTGAATTCCGGGTGATCTCCCAGCAGGTATCTGAGGATTACATTTGTATCAACGAGACAGGTCTTCACCGGCGATTTCATCGGCAATCCTTTCCTGAATCTCTTTCCTTACCTTTTTTAGAGGGACATATCCCCTGGCATACTTTTTCAGGGATCCCGCCAGGTGGTCAGACGGCGAGCCCGGAACCCCCTTGAGCTTTATCTCATCATCCTCGATTAGAAAAAGGACACCACTCTCTTTTTTCAGGTTCAATTTTTTGCGTATGTTTTTCGGAATGGTAACCTGTCCCTTGCTTGATACTCTGGCATACATTTTTAGATTAGACTGCCCTTTCAAGTATTCTTTACTTGGAAGTATGTTCCCACTTTATCTATTTGTCAGACTAATTCTATTTGTCAGACTAATTCTATCTGTCAGAATCCACGTCCCCGCATGGGGGGGCGACGGCCCTTAACATGACCGCTTTCGGAATACATTGCGGGTGCTGTAATTCGCATACTATGTGAACAAAAGCACACGCGATATACTTTTGGCAGGTATTTTTCTACTGCAAGATAATGTAAATCCGTCCCTGATTTCTACAGCCCAAATCCAAGCAGGTTCATCACCACGAGTTCTTCTCTGCATTGGGGGCAAAGATCATTGATATCTTCAATACCGATGTCCGTCTCCCTTCTGTCATTCCCGTGGAAACTGGAATCCAAATAAAATCCGCCAGCTCCGTTGCCGGACTGACATCCAGAACATCAACCTCGAATTCCTCAAATTCCCGGAAACACTCTCTTCATTAAAGCAGCACGTCCCCTTTTAGCACTGGGCGTTTACATCTCCCCGCTTTCCAAAAAACTGTAGTAGCCCTTATGGTTGAAAATGATGTGGTCAAGGAGCTTGATTCCCAGTGTTTCTCCGGCAGATTTTAACTGTTTGGTAACTTCGATGTCTTCTTTGCTTGGATTTAATCCCCCTGAGGGATGGTTGTGGGCAATGATGATTGCCGATGCTCGGTCGGTAATAGGATCGGCAAAGACCTCTCTGGGATGAACCTGTGTTTTGTTGACAAGGCCAACGGAAACAACCCGGCTTGTTATAACTTCATTAGCGCCATTAACAGAAACACAGATAAAATGCTCCTGCTTTCGGTCGGCAAAATGCCGAATCAATGGAAGCACATCAGCAGGAAAAGATATCTTTAAACCTTCCGGACGAATACGGCGGCGGGAGAATTCCAATGCAGCGGCTATCAGCGTTGCCTTCGCTGGGCCAATTCCTTTAATTTTCTGTAGTTCTTTAAGATTTGGCTTTTCACCACCGGAATCCAATATTTTCAAAATGCGTTTCGCTACGGACATAACATCATGTCCTTTTGTGCCCTTGCCAACAAGGATAGCCATCAACTCCAGATCAGATAATGCCTCGGCTCCTTTGCTTTGTAGTTTTTCACGCGGTCGGTCTAATTTGGGGATGTCGGCAATTTTTTTCATAGGTACTCTCTCAGTACTTCGTTTCGACTACGTAACCGATTCTACCATAACACGGGTATCCCTGTTTATCCTTATGCTTATTCAACGTCGTTTTACTGGTCTTATGAGTAAATCGCTTTCCACAAACAGGACATTCAATTACATACTTTGGACCATAGCTTGTCTTGGGAGGCGTGAAATATCCACGAACTGATTTTCGGCGACCTAAAGATGTGGATACACGATTACTGACAGGCGCTGATATTGGTCCGGATGGGGTCAATTCAATGGCATACTTGGGAACAAAAGGTATCTCCGTTAATGAAGCATCTTCAATCCTGTCAATACGATAGGCACGATGTTCGCCATCATCATGCCTGACAGCATGCAATAAAAGATTCCCGTCTTTTGTCCGGCGCAGTGAGTAAGGTTCTATAAGCCGGCGTGATTTCTTATAGGTTAAATCCACGCAAAGATGATTGGCTGCCGCGAATCTGATGATTTCAAAAGGAATCTTTGTTCCCCAAAATTGCACCATTCCAGGCGGACGCCAGTCTGGATCAATCTGCGCCCCCATTGGATAAGACCTTGCCACAGCTTTCGGCACCGTGCCATATAACCATTCAAAAACCTGTGGGAGTTCTTGCCAGAACTGCTGAAATGGCGGCAAAATCGGCAACTGATGCGCAAGCATGTTTCCCCACTCTGCTTCCAGTTCTACACGTTCGGGTTGGTTTTCTAGGGACGTTATAGTAGGTATCGCTATTCCTTTATATTGGCATTTTTTCTCCAGAGTATTTAAAACCACAGCACGGTCGGGGTTCATATCATCCTGACGATACAAGTGAACAACGTCATAAAGATCGCGAGGTCTTTCCCGTTCTGCCAGAGCCCTGACTTTCTCGGCAAAAAGCTCCTCGTAAGAATAGCATTGAATCTGAATACCCCCTTCAGGCCGATCTGGGTAAGGGTGATGGACTTCGCGAATGACCGGATCAAGTGCCAGCAGTTCATCATCAGTCAGGTCTAACTTGATTCGCGGAAGAGAACCACGCTGTCGCATGGGACCTCTATAACCAATACGCCCCTCTACCGATAAACGACCACGTGGATTTTTATAAATCTCAAATCGAACAGTGTCCGAAGGTATTTCTATACCGCTTTTCTCATATATCCAATCTGCAATCTTAACAAAAGTATCCACAAGGAATTTTTCCTGGAGATGCTCAGAGCTTGTCAAAGTGAAATCCAGATCCTCCGAAAAGCGATACGTCTCAAAAAAGCACTTTTTCAGACACGTGCCGCCTTTGAATATCCACGCTGCGTTCAGAGCGGGATCATTGAAGATGCCGGCGATAACCCAACCAAGAACATAGTCTTTCTCAACAATATCGGGCCTTAACCCAAACTCCCGGGCAAAATCCATGATGTCCTGTCTGCTAATCACGTTTGCCTTCCTTCGCCCAGTTGGCTGGCACCCATAAATTCCACGCTGTGATTAGTTTATCCGCCGGCATTGACGGATCAATCTTTGCGTTTCCTTTGGTGCGACGAGCACGGCATGAATCAATCAAAACTTGTTCTGTTGGTGCAAACCGGGTTGCAATAAAACCTAATCGTTTGAATACGGCGCCATTGTCCAAGCGCACGGCATATTTAATCAGCAGGTCTACATCTTTATCCTTTGACGCCATGTAGGTGTTAAACACATCTACCATGGGGCGTAGCCCACCCCCTAAAGCAGGATCATTCAGCATATCCAATAGTGTGCGTGTCGGATCAGATACATTTATCTTTACCTGACCGCGCCAGACGGATTTCATTCCAAACAGGGCATTCTCAGGAATTGTGCGTAACAGGAAGCTGCTCCCTTTAATAACGGGCTTTCGATTGCGCGGCTTGCGAGTCGTCATGACAACGATGGTTCGAAAAATCTGTTCAGTCAACTCCCAGTATTCCGCGGCACTCCAGCCACCAATATAAAATGGAGAAAAAAGCTGATCGGCAACAATCCATGGATCTTCAAGCACTATATCAGTAGAACGTGCTTCGATTGGTATGAAGACATAGAAACCTCTTTGAACACGCGAGACCCACCCCTGGCTTGCCCAACGGGCCAGCACCTTTGCCGCTCTGTCAGGAACCAATTGAAGAATGTCCGCTACCTGCCGGACCGAAACGGTACCTTTTGTCTCCCGCATGACCTTGGCAAGACGGTTTCTCGATTCTTTTCCTAATCCTGAAATTTTTTCCATGGTATATCCCGAGTGTCTCAATTCACGTATTGTGTGAACTATAGCATATACAATATACTTTTAGAAGGACCTTTTCTGATATTTGTTGCTATTGTGCATTATTTGACAGCGGGTGCATTCAAAGAAAATGGGGTTTATTTCATGACGTTTCAGGCTTAATTTTAAAAATTGTTCCTCTCCAAAACTCTGGAGGCAAGGGGGAACGATGCTTAATGCAAGCAAGTATATATACTGATTTAGGAATATCTGATCGAATTTCTCTCGGATATTTATTCCTAACTTCATCGACAAAATCAGTGATATTTTCAGATAATGGTTTTTTTTCTTTAGTTATCGATTCAAAATTACCCGTAGTGATGGCTATGCCGTCTAACACACTTTCCTTCAAAATACGCTCGGACCAATCTTCCGGTGGAACCCACCCTATTAAGTCAATCTGATTTTCTATCATAGATTTTCCATCATCTCCTACGCCTCTTACAATTCTGTTATAATACCGGGTCATAAGTTGATCCCTTGCACTATCACTGAGTGAAAAACAGAGCTCTAATATCATCAATAGCAAGTATGAACTAGCATCGGTATATTCCTGCGGTCGTCTGTTTTTTGCTACATATTCAGCAACCAAATCAATGCGACTGTGAGATTCAATGAATGGAATAGAGATGTTTTTTTGAACTCTCCTAATGAGCAAACGGGATTCAAGTTCGCTTAACCACTGAGTAATATCTTCCTGTCTGCCTGCTTGCCACAGAATCAACCAAATCAGAAAAAGTTCAATATGATTTAAATCAACAAGTGGGCGCAATGCAGCAGGATTATTGTGAAGACAATCTACTATCCAGTTAGCGGAGCGATTAATTATTTTTGAAATAAATTTTTCATGTTCTGATTTTTTTTGAACAATGAATTCCTGTGGGGCGGTGGTTAAAATACCTAACCGGCCAATCTGCCAATAAGCAAGGTAAGCATCGTTTACGGCAGTAATCCCCAACCCCCCTTTTCCAGTTGAAAAACCATGTTCCGTTGTAAAAATAGGCTCGATTGCAAGGAAGTATTTTTCCAATTCGTAAATGTAAAATTGGAGCCATATCTTAATTATAATCATTTTCATTTCTTTATCCTTACCAGTATCAGACAAATCTTGATAACACTGCCATATGGATAACATTGCCCATTCTATTATATCGATCCATCCCGGATAGGAATTGGGACTTTCTTTTCGATAATGATTAAGTATCATTAAAGCTACAGGGATTAGCCTTAATTTTCTTTCATCAATGGGATTTTGAAGTGCAACATTTAAAAAGTTACGCCAATTAGGAATAAGTTGATGTGCCCATTCTTCAGTTCCATAATCAAAATCTTTAATTTGCGAACATATGTATCGAAATTGCCCAGACAGATGTTGCGGCAATAATTCTGGTGAAAGCATGTGAGCGACTTCCTTAACAATTCTCGTAAGGTTCCAACGCTCAAAAGATAAAGAAATATTGTCGCTAATTTTCTTGGGAAGCGATGCTATAAGGTTGTCATATGCTTTGATACCATTTTGGTCTTCATCTTTATTATAGGCAAGGACAACTTTAACTGAATTAACAGATTCAAGACCTTGCAATTTCAAATCAGGCGCTGCTGCCATGCGTATATCACGATCGAAATCGTGGCTTGTCCAATTTTTATTATTTAAAACTTCATCTTTCAGCACAAAGATATATAGCTCTTGTTTGGAAGGCAGCAGAAAAGACAAATCTACGCCGAATTCTGCTTCTGTTTTTGTTTTGGCACTTACATCACCGGCTTGTCTAAAGAAAGGTAATCTGATAGGCGACCAATCATTTGCAATCGCAATCTGATAGATTAACCAATCGAAACCAACCTTGATGGTACTTTTTTCTGCTCTTGTTCTTTCGAGCAAGCTGCAGACATAGTCTGTCAAAAACACCTTAAAAGTATTATCCTTCATTTATTTTTTCCCTGTTTGTTTATTTGAACAAATGAATAGTTTTGCCGAATATTTTCTATTTTATCAAAATGTTCCATGAAAAGCTGTTCAATCTCCCCCGTTTTCTTTTCAGGTTTTGATATAATTGTTTTAGCTCTATTATAGAAATTAATTAGAATGTTTGAATGCATAAGTAAAAAAGATTGAAGGAAACCTCCAAGCGGTTCACAATGTTTACATGTAAACTGCCGGGTCGAGATGAACTCGCCCAGAAATAAACCACAAGGAGG
>JAFDAS010000179.1 GCA_019313695.1 Deltaproteobacteria bacterium | reverse complement strand
ATAAGCCGTTCTGAGTATATGAAGACCGCGATAGCTCACCGCAAAGCCGCAGAGGACGCAAAGCAAAGAAAAGATTTTCCTTTCTGTTGAGAGGACAGAAAGGAAAAAATCTAACTCCTTTAGGAGATTCAAACGGTCGAATCATGATGGATATCAATAAATTAAGCAGCAAGATTATAGGCGTGGCCATAGAGGTGCACAAGGTCCTTGGACCTGGTTTGCTTGAGTCTGCATACGAAGAATGCATTTGTTATGAGCTGAATCTTAGAGGGTTCTCATTAGAAAGGCAGAAGCCTTTGGCTGTTCGGTATAAGGGAATCAAATTGGATTGTGGCTACAGGCTGGATGTAGTTGTTGAAAATGCGATTATACTTGAGCTGAAGTCATGCGAAAGGATTGAGCCTATTCACAAGGCACAACTCTTGACGTATCTCAAGTTATCAGGTCTTCATTTAGGATTGGTCTTAAATTTCAATGTGCCCGTTATGCGGGATGGCATAGTAAGAATAGTGAATGAATTAGATGAGTAACCCGCTTTTTAGATGGCTCTTATTGCTTTCTGTCCTCTCAACGGAAAGCAATAAAAAAACTTAAACTCAGCGTCCTTTGCGGTGAAGTATTACTGAATACCACTGAAGGTGGTACCGAGGCGGTGGTGCAGGCTGCAAGCAAAGTGGGTATAAAAAGGATTGTTTTTTTTAGTAGTGTGGGTGTGTATGGGGATAGGGAGTCGGAGGTCACCCCGGTTGAACACCCTGGAAGGGAACCCGGTTCAACTTGGCAGGCATGAGGACAAAGGTCACCCCGGTTGAATTTCCCTGGGGGAACCCTATTCAACTGGGTAAAGAGGTCGGAGATGAGAAAACAGAGGTCAGAGGTCAGAAGTCGGAGGACAGAAGACAGAGATCAGGAGACAAAGGTCGGAGCTCAGATGAACTCATCGAGGCGATCTACAGGTGACCGGTAACGTCGCTGGATCATTGCCGCCAACATGGCGTTTGCCTCTTTAAGAGAAAAGGCGTTATGGCGTACCAAAGCGATCAAGATACCCAGAGTGCCGGAAAGGGGAACTTCCCTCTTTTCAGCCAGCCGGCGGGCCGCCAGGTCATCGGTGACAAGAGTCATCCGCCGCGATATGGCCAATGCCAGGCAGGATGCCTCTCCGGGGTCAAGAAACTGATCAAATTCAGATTGTAAGCGGTGTTCAGCAGCCGAGTTCGGGACCAATATCCGAAGCCATCCCTCAGAGTCAACGGGTTCGATCTGTTGCAAAACATACTCAAGATACAAGTAGCCGGCTTTGACTCCCCTTCGTAGTTCGCCAGTGACTTCCACGGTCGTAAAGGCGACTCCGCGATATCGTGTATCGAGCAGGTCGAGTCTGCCTGTAGATGCAAAGTTGGACAGCGCCGTGGTATCAAAGATGTAATCACGCATTGGCCGCATCCCGAAGTAGCTCGTCAACCGTACGTGGCCCCATATGAATCTCGGCTCCGTTCTCTTGAAGGATATCTTTCATTTCCTCGTGCGAGAAGCCCATTATTTCTGCTGCCTTGCCCAAGCTGATCTCACCGGCGGTGTAAGCACGGATAACCATTTGCCGCCTGATCTCTGGCCGTGATTGAAACAGTGCGCGCAGAGCGCTACGCAAGACTGCCTGCTCATCAGGAAATAACTTGGTCTTAACTAACTGGCTGATTTCCCAATGAATCGTATTGCTTTCGCTCATGTCTTGGTTCCTCCACATTATTCATTTATACCCGATATTTTATTATTCCAAAATTTCAATTTATAGAATACAAGAGAGGAAGTTTAATTGCAACACTATCTTCTATTTTCTACTTAATTTACGGATATGAAGCAAATTTTGCAAAATTTAAAAAATGGAAACACAGAGCTTGTGGAAGTGCCCTGTCCTGTTGGTAAGGCTGGACATTGGCGTGAAAATGGGGGGTTGTTTCGTAATTTCGTATTTCACCACGGAGGGCGGAGGACAGAGATCGGAAGTCGGAGGTCGTGAAAAGACAGAGGTCAGAGGACAGAGGTCGGAGGTCGGAGGTCGGAGATCAGAGCCTACTACTGAGGACAAACCTTTTAAACCGACAAACCCAAATTAATTATACGATTTGCTCCATCTATTTGTAAAACACACTGTTATTATGCACTTTAAGAAGATCAGTTTAAGCTCGTATAAAGTTTGTTATTCATAACCCCATATGTCTTTATTCTTCTATGCCTATAAGCCTAATTCTTTCGAAAATCCTTCTTCTATTTATTTATCCACTCCTACTTATCCTGTGGATAGTAACACTATCGGTATTAATTGTCTCACGGAGAAAAAATACTGCGTTGGGTTTATTGTTCGTCTCCGTTGGGATACTTTGGATATTCTCCACCCCTGCTTGTTCTTCGTACATTGTTTCGTCACTGGAATTGCAATTTCTTCCAGTGGCTGTTGATGAATCACCAGCAGCAGATGCCATTGTGGTGCTGGGTGGATGTGCAGGGGCAGAACCTCCGAGACTTGAATGGATCTAAATAATGCGGCAGATCGGGTTCTCCATGCAGTTCGTTTATACCGTGCAGGTAAAGCACCGGCTGTAATTGCATCTGGCGGAGGATTCGCGTGGTCAGAATCGATAACGCCGGAATCGCACAACATCAAAACATTGCTACAAGAGTGGGGTGTACCGGTCTACGCAATTGTAGTGGAAGCAGAAAGTCGTAATACCTTCGAAAACGCTGTTTATGCTAAGAGGGTAATGGATGAACAAGGTTTAAAGACTATACTTCTGGTTACTTCCGCCCTGCATATGAAGCGGGCTCTCTCCGTATTTCGTGCGATGAGAATCGATGCGATCCCGTCACCGACAGATTACAGGACTGTATATCGTAAAAAATTAACAATCCGGTACTTCTTGCCGAATATTGAAGCATTTGCTGGAACTACAAGGGCAGTGAAGGAGTATACGGGATTGCTGTACTACTGGTTGCAGGGATGGAATAGATGAATTGAGACCTTTGCAAAACGCCCCCTTTTGCCCAATTTCTACGTTAGGCTCAAATTTCAATCCTCAAAATACTCAATGTATTCCTGCGGTTAAAATTTTCGCCTGCCTTGAACTTGAACAAAATTGAGCATTTTTCAAAGGTCTCGAATTGATTTTGGAATACGATTTTTTACCCATTTCAGCCTTAAGCACTTTTGGGTAAAGCATCACAGGCGAAACCTTTTTACCCATTCCAGCTCAAAGCTTTTTTGGGTAAAAACCCAAAGCTCTTTTACCCATTCCAGCCTTAGGCTGTTTTGGGTAAAAAATCAACTCAACTTTTTTACGCCGTTATGTTCCCTTAGTTGGCACTAATACTAAATTCTTTAGTTTTAACTGAAATGGGGATTTTGTGT
>JAFDAS010000178.1 GCA_019313695.1 Deltaproteobacteria bacterium | reverse complement strand
TGGGAGAGGACAGTTGTGGGTGCTGGATGAAAGGGTTAAGAGGAAGAGGGAGATATTTGAGTATTATAAAGGGGCTTTGGGGCGGTTGGCTGGGATTGAGTTTATGCCGGAGCCGGAGTGGAGTAGGAGTAATCGATGGTTGACGGTTATTTTGATTACGCCGGAGGAGTTTGGGGCGGACCCCAGTACCATCTCCCGGAGCTACGGGGCAGGTAGGGAAGAGGTTAGATTGGCGCTGGAGGAGGAGAATATTGAGGCGCGGCCGGTGTGGAAGCCGATGCACCTTCAACCTGTTTTTCAGGTTGAAGAGCAAGGAGCAGGGGGCAAAGAGCAGAGAGGGGAAAAGACAGAGATCGGAGGTCAGAGGTCAGAGGTTAGAGCTAAAAAAGCAAAGAAGAGATATAGGGCGAGGGTAGTTGGTGGGGAAGTTGCGGAGGATTTGTTTGAGAGGGGGTTGTGTTTGCCTTCGGGGACAGCGATGAGTAACTCGGATCTCGATAGGGTGATTGAGACGATTATGAAGTCTCGCGCAAAGTCGCAAAGTCGCTAAGATAAAGGACAAATTATGACTGAAAATGAGATAGGGAAGATTGTTGTTGATGCTATAGCCGTTCATAGGGCCCTCGGGCAGGGGCTGCTGGTTCCGACTTATAGTGATAGCTCACCGCAGAGCCGCAAAGGACGCAGAGGTAGGAATATCCTTTTTCCTTTCTGCTGAGAGGACAGAAAGGAAAAAATAACCTTTTAAAATATCTAAGTGACTGAAGCATAATGGATATAAACGAATTGAGCAGTAAAATTATTGGGGCGGCTATAGAGGTACATAAAACGCTGGGGCCGGGCCTGCTTGAGTCGGCTTATGAAGAATGCCTTTGTTATGAATTTGGGCTGAGACGCTTGTCAAATGAGAGACAAAAGCCATTGTCTGTAATCTATAAGGGAAAAGAGTTAGATTGCGGGTACAGATTGGACATAGTAGTGGAAAATTTAATTATACTGGAGCTGAAATCGTGTGAGAGGATTGAACCTATTCACCAGGCACAGCTTTTGACGTATCTTAAATTGTCAGGCCTTAAACTGGGATTGCTTTTGAACTTTAATATCGCTTTGATGAGAGATGGTATTGTCAGGGTTGTGAATGATTTGTAGGATCTACGCGGAAGGCGAGGTAAACAAAAAGTAATCAAAGATAGCTCATCGCAGAGGCGCAGAGGGGGGATATTCTTTTTCCTTTCTGTTGAGAGGACTATTCTGCTGACCCCAGAGGAATAGGCTCCGCATTCCACCCCGATGGAATAAAACTGAAAATACATTCCATTGGGCAGGCAGGGCAGGGACGACAGAAAGGAAAAAACAACCTTTTAAAATATCTGAGGGACTGAATTATGATGGATACCCATAAGCATTTATCTTTTCGCCGAAAGGCTTGCGTTTGTTGCTTTCCGTTTTCCTGCAAGTCCCGCTTTTTTCAGCGGGATCAACTGAAAACAACAAAAGAATCAATTCAGTCTCTGCGTCCTTTGCGCCGGTGAATTATTTGGTGAAGGATTTCGGGGAAGCACTAATGAAACAGGGTATCACCAGGGCCGTAAACAATCTGGAGGAATAATCTTTGCGTCTTGGCGGCTTTGCGCGAGGCATTACAGCGTTGAAACGAAACTGATTAATCTGGCGAAGTCATTAGCAAGGAAAATGAAAACGGGTCAGGATTGGAATTCTGATTATAAGATTTCATGATTTATTTTAGCCGCAGATGGACGCAGATGAACGCAGATGAAAAAAGATGTCTCGCGCAGGCGCTAAGCTGAAAAACAATACAAAAGAAGATTATGACAACTAATTTGCCAACTAACTACCCCGCTTTGCTGAGTGAGATCAAACAGCGTATCCGCGCTGCACAGTATGAGGCGCTCAAAGCGGTTAACAAGGAGCTGATTGCTCTTTATTGGGATATCGGGCGGTTGATTATGGAGCGACAAACTGGTGAGACTTGGGGAAAATCGGTGGTGGGTAATCTTGCTGATGATCTGCAAAAGGAATTTCCAGGTATCAGTGGATTCTCAGTCTCTAATCTCTGGAGGATGAGGCTGTTTTATGCAGCCTATGCTGACAACGAAAAACTCGCACCAATGGTGCGAGAAATTAGCTGGACTAAAAACATCCTTATTTTTGAAAAGTGCAAGGATGATCTGGAGCGTGAGTTTTACATCCGCATGACTCGAAAATTCGGTTGGACAAAAAATGTTCTGGCCATCAAGATCGAGACCAACACCTATGAAAATACCCTGTTGAATCAGACAAATTTTGATCAGACTGTTTCCGAAGAAATCCGCAATCAAGCCAAGCTGGCGGTTAAAGACGAATATACCTTTGACTTTCTCGAACTGGGTGAAGAACATAGCGAACGCGAATTGGAGCGAGCTCTTATCTCAAAGGTAGAAATTTTCTTGCGCGAAATGGGAGACATGTTTACATTCGTCGGGAGTCAGTATCGGATAGAGGTGGAAGGAAATGAGTATTTTATTGACCTTCTTCTGTATCACCGTCGGCTGAAATGCATGGTGGCGGTTGAACTCAAGGTCGGCGTATTTTTGCCGGAATATGTCGGCAAGATGCAGTTCTACCTTGCTTTGTTAGATGACAAGCTGCGTCTGGAAGGTGAGAATACTGCCATCGGTATTATCCTCTGCAAAGATAAAAAGAAAACCATTGTCGAGTATGCTTTACGGGAATCAAACAAACCCATCGGCGTGGCATCATACCGGATTCTGAACATTCTGCCGCAAGAGCTGCGGGGAATCCTCCCTTCGCCGGAACAGATAGCGCAGTTGCTTGAAGGGGTGTAGTAAAACGTGTGAAATATCTCACGCAAAGGCGCAAAAGTCGCAAGAATAGGCTCTCACCCCGGTACGATCCTCCAGAGGCGGACAAGTCCTCCAGAGGCGGATAAATCCTCCAGAGGCGGACAAGTCTACCGGAGCTACGGGGCCCCGCTCGGGCGGGATCTTCGACAGGCGCAGACTTTTGTCCAAAGATTTTTAACAGAAAGTTCCAAAGGAAGAACCCGTGAAAAATCCTTTTGTATATGGTGAAACGGTAAGCGGTGATAATTTTTGCGACCGTGCCCGGGAAATAAAAGAGCTGGTCGCAGACATTAGAAACGGTCAGAACGTCATCATATTCTCTCCAAGGAGATATGGCAAGACCTCGCTTATAAAACAGGCACTGCGCAGAGTAAAGGCGCAGGGAATCCTTACCTTTTATATTGACCTGTATCCGGCTATCAATAAAGGAAAATTTATAGAGATATATGCCGGAGCCATATCAGCCGGGATCTCTGGTGGCGCTCGTCGGGTTGTAAAAAGAATAAAGGAATATCTTCCAAGAATTATACCAAAAGTTGTGATGGATGATC
>JAFDAS010000177.1 GCA_019313695.1 Deltaproteobacteria bacterium | reverse complement strand
ACATCTTCCATGGTCAGGTGGTAATTGGTCAGCTTGTCTGGGTTGACCCAGACCCGCATGGCATACTGGTTGCCGAAGCTTTCAACTTCACCCACACCCGGCACCCGCGACAGTATCTTCTCCAGATTTGATTGCGCGTAGTCCCGTAGGTCTACGCCGTCCATGCTGCCGTCTTCCGAAATCAGCCCCACGATGATCAGGTAGTTTCTGGTCGATTTGCTGACCTTGACCCCCTGGCGCTGGACCACATCGGGCAGGCTCGCCATGGCGAGCTGGAGCTTGTTTTGCACCTTGGACCAGGCGAGATCCGGATCGGTCCCAGGGGCAAAGGTCAGCTCGACGCGCGACGTGCCTGATGAAGAACTAATACCGGAGAGGTAGATCATAGCGTCCAGACCGGTCATCTTCTGCTCGATGATCTGCGTCACCGTGTTTTCCACGGTCTCCCCCGAGGCACCGGGGAAAAATGCATCGATGGCGATGGACGGCGGTGCTATTGCGGGATACTGTGATATAGGTAAATTATAGATTGCGAGCCCGCCGCCGGCCATCATGACGATGGCGATGACCCAGGCGAAGACCGGACGGTCCAGAAAGAATTTTGATAACATTACTCGCCTCCGTTAATTCGATTCAGCAGTCGGCTGGGCCGCATTTGCAGGTGTCATCCCACTCTCTTTAAAAGGGACAGCCTTCACGTCCGCACCGGGCCGTAACATTTTAATTCCCTCGACGATCACCCGATCGCCGGAAGCAAGGCCTACCGAGACAAGCCACTTGTCGCCGATGGCCCGGTCAAGCGTGAGTATTCGTTGATCAACCTTGCCCTCGGCATTCACAATCAACGCAACCGGATTCCCCTTGTGATCGCGGGACACACCCTGCTGGGGAACAAGGATGGCCTGTTCATTGACACCTTCTTTGATCACCGTCCGGACAAACATGCCCGCCAGGAGAACACCTTTTGGATTTGGAAAGACAACCCGCAGGATCACGGATCCGGTCGTAGGATCCACTGTAACATCGCTGAATTGTAGTGTTCCTTCAAGGGGATAGGCTGTGCCGTCTTCCAGGATGAGCTTGACCTTGTTCTGATCTGTTCCGTTTTGATTGAGAGTGCCGTCCTTCAGTTGGCTCTTCAAGCTTAGCAATTCGGTTGTGGATTGTGGAACATCCACGTAAATAGGATCCAGTTGTTGAATGGTTGCCAGGGCCATGGGTTGATACGCCGTCACTATAGCCCCACCGGTCACGCTGGATTTGCCGATACGACCCGAGATGGGGGCGGTGACACGGGTGTATCTTAGGCTGATATTGGCCGTCTTCACCGTCGCTTTCCAATACTGAATGTCGGCCTCGGCCTGTTTCAGAGCGGCAGCCGCGTCGTCATAGTTCTGCTGGCTCACTGCTTTATCCGCAAGCGCTTCTCTGTAACGCTCGGCCCTCAGCCTGATAGCAGTCAGACTGGCCTCAGCCCGGCCAAGAGCGGCCTTTGCATTGTCGAGCGCCGCCTGAAAGAGGTCAGGGTCGATCTGGTAGAGCACCTGCCCTGCCTTTACATCAGAACCTTCCGTAAATAGGCGTTTCTGTATAAGACCGTTGACCTGGGGCCGGATCTCCGCAATACGAAAAGCGGACGTGCGGCCAGGCAGTTCAGTGGTCAGGACAACCCTCTGCGTTTGGACCGTCACCGTAGCTACTTCCGGCACAGGGGGTGGCGGCGGGGATTGCTGCTCGCGGCCGCAACCGGCCAGCAAAAATCCGCTTAACAAGGCCAGCAGGACCATAGTCAATTTAAGGAATGTCTCTCGGATGTGATTTGAACTGTCTTTGTGTTGCATTTTGCATTACTCCAAGTCGGTTGAGTTAAAATTTTCATGTTATAGGGTAAAACCATTTGACATATTAAAATAACTATTTTAAATATTAATTTGAAATAATTATTTAAAATCTTTCCTCGGCTATGTCAAGCAATAATTTTAAATGGCCATTTAAGTAATATGACTTCAAAACCGAGCAAAAAGGAGATCCATAATGGCCAAAAGAGAAGATGGCAAGGAAACGCGCAGCAGAATTATAAATTCTGCCTGCGAGATATTCGCTGGAAAAGGCTACCATACTGCCAAGGTGGCTGACATCTGTCAGCGGGCAGGAGCCAACGTGGCTGCCGTCAATTATTATTTTAGCGACAAGGCCACCCTGTACACTGAGGCCTGGCAACACGCTTTTAAAAAATGTTCCGAACTTGCATTGCCTGACATCACTGCTACTTCGCCGGAAGAACAATTGCGAATCCACATCCATTCACTCATACAAAACTTCACCGACCAGGGCGACAGGGGACAGTTTACTCGCCTGTATCTGATGGAACTGACTAATCCCACCGGGCTGATACACAATATCTGGCACGAAATGATCGAGCCCCGGCGACAGATATTGCTGGAGGTCATCCGCAATATTATGGAAACAAAAGCTACTGATGAAACGGTTTTTTTCTGCGAGATGAGCATCATCAGCCAGTGCCGTGCCCTTATGACCACCAGACCCAGCGACATGGAGTACATGTTGGGGCAGTCCCTCTCCCCTGATTTGATCATGAGATTGGCCGATCATGTCACCCGCTTTTCCCTGGCGGGAATCAGGGCGGTCGGCAAACACAAGGTATGATCCTGCCGCAGTCCGGATTAGGAAACAGGCAGGTTAACTTTTCCGTGCCGTTTATTTTGCATTCTTCACCTTTATTCAAAAGGAGGGCTGGTAATGAGAAATGTATCCGACCTTGAAGTAAACTATGATTTTTTTTCCGCAAAAAAGACCGAAAATATTTTGATTCTAAATTTCAAAGAAAAACCCCTCGTTCGCGTAACAGATTTAAACGGTAAAAAAGTATTGTTTGATTACCTGGATTTTGTTTCGACATTTGATGAAATCAAAGTTGTCTTGATGACCGGCTCACCTGTAAAGATGGGGTATGATGAATTTATTGAGTTTTATCGTCAAATAATAAAGCTCGGATGGAGTCAAGATCAAATTGAAAGGCTATACAATGCAATTAATCAATTTGTTTTGAAGATAGCCGGCTTTAATAAAATGGTTATTCATGTTGACAGTGGAAATATTATTTTGCTTTTCATGAACATCAGCCTTGCCTTTGATTACAGCATAATAGCTGACAACACTGTATTTCAGAATCCAAACTTCCAACTGGGACTGGTACCAAAAGGATGCGGAATTTTTTTTCTTTCTAAAATGATAGGTTCTAGGAAAACTCTTGAGATACTGCTCTCAGGAGAAGATATCAATGCACAAGAGGCACTGAGACTTGGTATCGTTAATAAAGTTGTTCCTGTGAATGACCTTAAGGAAGCTGCATTAAGTATAGCACAAAGATTTGCAAAGATACCTGCCCAATATTCATCAGGCATCAAGAAACTTTTAAATTATAAC
>JAFDAS010000176.1 GCA_019313695.1 Deltaproteobacteria bacterium | reverse complement strand
TGCTCGGATTAACTCGAACTATATAATTCTATAAATTATATACTACGAGAAAATCCTCTCTACACTCGGATTAACTCGAACTATATATTTATAAAATATATACTATCAGAAAATCTATGCTATTAATTACAAGTTACGGGATAATTTACAGGATATATTTACATGGCTGAAAAGGACGATAAGTTAAGAGAAAGTAGAAAGGTTAAGATCGAGTTCTATAGACCTGATGATTTCAAACAGGTTTATTCAATAGGTGCTATAGGTGGACACAGCCCGTACGATTTCAGGATTGGATTCTATAATGATTCTCCACGTGCATTTGGTGAGCAACCTGATTCACATGTCATTGAGAGACGGGTGGAGACTGAAGTGATATTGACACCTCTTGCTGCACTTGAACTTTCGCGCTGGTTAAATCAGCATATTCAGGATTATGAGAATATGTTTGGTCCGATCAGCAAGATGCAACCGGCTTCTGAAAAGCCAAAAGCCAAACCTTCAAAGGATAGTTCTGAGATACAGGGCTATATATGAGGTAAGGACAGGTCAATTGGTAGGTTTGCGTCCATTAAATCGCCAACCATAAATATGATATTGTGCATTTAAAATTCCTTGGTATCTAATTATTATCGTTCTATTGATGTTTAACAATTTAAAATATAATGTGAGGATATAATTTTGTTCCCGAATAAAAAAGTTCAAAAAGCGATTGGTTCAAAGGTTCAGGTGGAGATGAAAGGAGACCATCATATTCTAGAGGGTACTCTTCAGAGCGTGGATGATTATCTAAATCTTCATCTGTTAGATGCTATTGAGATCGTAGATGGAGAAAGGCTTCGCTCTCTTGGCTCTGTGGTTTTGCGTGGAAACAACATTATTCTTATAGTCCCCGTAGAAGATTGATACTTTTGATGCTGTGGAAACAATTATCATGGAACTGGATGAATTAACGTTAGATACGATTCGCAAGCATAAAGACGGTGTTTTCCAGAGTGAACTCTGGAAGGAGATGGACATCGATAGCCGGAAATGCTCAAGGATTGTAACAAAACTTGTAAAAGATGGACTTGTTATTCGTGAGTCTGCTGTTTCGAATGGTGCAAGAACATATTTATTAAAAGTAGCTGAAGATGAAAAACCATCGTATGATGAACTTCTGGCAGGGGAGATGTTCTCTCCATGTGCAGGATGCAGGGATGCGTGCCAGCCTGAATACTGCAGTAAACTTGGTGATTGGGTCTTGCACTTAGTTGATCTTGGCAATCAATCCTGATATCGGGCGAAAGCTTAATAACTGTGTGTGACTTATTGTGGTCGCTTCACTGCGATATTCATTGTGCTCCGGTAGTGTAGTCCGGCCAATCATTCTGGCCTTTCGAGCCAGTGACTCGGGTTCGAATCCCGGCCGGAGCACTTGATACTTTTTTATAATAATGCTAGTGTTTGAATGCGCTTTTTTGCGTATTATTTACTTAAAATCAATTTCGTATGTATGCCTTTATTGTCTGGTACTATCCTCGATTGTACCTAATGAGGGGATTACAGTTCAAAAAAGGGATATTCCTATATAGTCTGTAATCTGTGGGTTTGGAAAAACATAGGGGATTTTTCGGATTTGGCTCTATATTTTAGTTGTTCGGAAAATAGACATATTTTACTAGGAGCAGGAGCAAAGTAATATCACAAAAAGGAAAGTGTGTAACATATTGGTAAATAACTCAAAGAACACAACAAAAGGTATTGGAAACAATATCCACAACTTCAACCGCATCTGGACATTGCTTCAGGCTGAATACCCCGATGCTGCGCCGGAACTGCATTTTAATGATCCATTGCAACTTCTGGTTGCTACCATACTCTCGGCGCAGTGCACTGATGCGCAGGTCAACAAGGCGACAGATGTCCTGTTCAAAAAATACAAGACCGTTGAGGATTTTGCAAATGCGGATATCTGTGAACTTGAAAAGGATATATATTCCACAGGTTTTTACAGGAACAAGGCAAAGAATATCAAGAAAAGTGCCCAGATCATCATCTCTGATTTCGATTCACGAATTCCGGACACAATGGAACATGTCCTTACACTTCCCGGAGTTGCCAGGAAGACCGCAAACATCGTTCTGGCAAGGGGACACGGCGTTGTTGAGGGGATCGCTGTTGACACCCATGTGAAGAGGTTATCAAACCTGCTTGGTTTTACCGAAAATACCGACCCTGTGAAGATAGAAAGAGATTTAACACCGATTTTCGTCAGCCGTTTATGTTCCACCAAGAAACATACAATTTTTGCATCAAAACCTGACAACCAGTACTGTTTTATTAGAGAATATACCTTTAGAATATGCTCCATTCATGTAACATTAAAATTTTGATATTCACCTGTAAGTTACGTCAAGAGTCAATTATGGTATAGAAATAAGCACAAAATAGGCCTTAAACCTCTCTATACCCGTTGATTATGAAAATTTAACAATAAATATTGGATATTATAAATTCCATAATATGCACATATTTCAAATCAAATGAGTTTTTTCAAAAATCGTATCCTCTGCCATGTTTTGGCAACAAAAAATTTCACTTTTGATGGCCTCGGCATGGTTCAATTATAAGGCATAAACACTTGACGAAAATCGGTGTTTAATGGATATTGTCAGAAAGGAAGATTGGGAAAACCTGTCCATGACGTTGATACTCCATGGTCGCAGGGTATGTGTGGCACGAAAACCGAAATGTGAGGCATGTGTCGTGAGTGCATTGTGCCCGTCAAGGCATGACTATGAACAATAGGCAATATGGGGATACATCGAAAGACGATACATTAGGGTCCAGATCTGGCAACGGCTTGAGAAACCGGATATATTCGATAATATTTGAATCTGACACGCCTGCCGGCAAATTTTTCGATGAGGCGTTGATCGTCAGTATAATGTTGAGCGTCATTGTTGTGATGCTTGATAGTGTCAATGCTGTAAATGTATCCCATGGCGACCTGCTCCATTCGCTTGAATGGATGTTCACAATCCTGTTCACGATCGAATATATCCTGCGCTTGATCTCGATCGGTCGTCCGCTCAGGTACGCCACCAGTTTCTTTGGGGTTGTTGACCTTCTGGCCATAATACCGACCTATCTCAGCCTGTTCCTGCCTGGAACCCATTATCTGGTGGTTGTAAGGGTTTTGCGGCTGCTTCGTGTGTTTCGTGTTCTCAAACTTGTTCAGTATCTCAGCGAAGCAGACCTGTTGATAAGGGCTCTTCAGGCAAGTAGACAGAAAATAACATTGTTCCTGTTCGCTGTTGTGAATCTGGTTATCATACTTGGTTCTGCCATGTATGTGATCGAGGGGGCAGAGCACGGGTTCACCAGTATTCCACTAACTTGACTTTCAAAGAAGCGTAAAATCCTGCCAATTCTCCCCTTAAAATCAGAAGCAGTAGGCGCACCTTTAAATTTCAAAGTGTATGGCCTAACTTTTTAAATCAATATA
>JAFDAS010000175.1 GCA_019313695.1 Deltaproteobacteria bacterium | reverse complement strand
AATATTGCAAATAAAGTCACAAGGCACCAACGTTCCCAATTACGGACAATTTATTTTCTTGATTATGGCTATAAAGATGGCTATAATAGATAAAAATATAACGTTTCAAGGAGGTGGTAATAATGCAAAAGCAATTTTCCATAGCTGAAGCAAAAAACAGACTTCCCACCATTATCCATTATGTCGAAAAGGGGCCATATGTTGAATTGACCAGACGAGGAAAAACGGTTGCAGTATTGCTGTCGATTCAAGAATATGAACGGCTCAGCCGCAAGTATACGGGGTTTTGGAGTGCCATTTCGGAATTTCGGCGAAAGGTTGAGGATGAAGGGATCGAGATCTCTGATAGGGATTTCAACGGGCTTCGAAACCTATCTTCCGGAAGAGAAGTCGAGTTGAGGTGATGAAATATCTCATTGATACAAACGTACTTTCAGAGGCGGTGAAAACTGTCCCGGACAAATCGGTCTTGAAGATGTTTAAAAAATGCCAGCATGAAATAGTTACTGCTGCGCCAGTTTGGAATGAGCTTCAATTTGGTTGTCAGCGCCTTCCGCGGTCCCGTAAACGTGAAGTTATTGCTTCATTCCTTAACGACATCGTCAAACGCACGATGCTTATTCTTCCTTATGACGACAGGGCAGCAGAGTGGCATGCAAGAGAACGTGCCAGATTATCGTCGAAAGGCTTAACTCCGTCATTTGTTGATGGACAGATTGCGGCAATATCCGTGGTGAATGGTCTGATTCTGGTAACACGGAACAGTGACGATTTTAAAAAGTTTTTAAGACTGAAGATTGAAAACTGGCATAATGCATGAAAAGGGAAGATGTCCCCACGCTGTTCGTTTTTTCTGCGCTTTGCAAGAGTCAAGG
Source organism: Deltaproteobacteria bacterium (assembly GCA_019313695.1). Lineage (GTDB taxonomy): Bacteria > Desulfobacterota > Syntrophia > Syntrophales > UBA2210 > UBA2210. The sequence continues at coordinate 2,619 of JAFDAS010000175.1, read as the reverse complement.
GCAGACTTGACCTGAATTCGCTTCTGAAGTACGTAAACTGTAACAAAACCAGTATGAAAAAAACAATGAAGCAATAAAGCAATGACATCCCCTTGGATGCAATCGACAATCATCAATCGTCAATCGACAATCATCAATCCCAATGCGTCCCCCATTATTCCATTATTGAAGATTTTAGGAGATAGTGTGTGATTGAAAAAGTGCTGTCTAAAAATGATGTTCCTATTAGACTTACAGATGAGCGATGGACTCACATTGTTGAAGAGCATTGTGAATTGGCAGGAATGCGATTGGAAGTTCTAGAGACTGTAGCAAACCCATCACGAATATTGGCGGGTGGAGCAGGAGAATTTTTAGCTGTGCAAGAAACTCTTACTGATAGGCATCTTGTAGTAATTTATCGGGAACATAAAAACGATGGTTTCATTATTACAGCTTTTATAACAAGCAAGATGAAATCACTAAATCGGAGGAATCAAATATGGCCCAAGTAGCAATTGATCAATACTTAAAGCTAATTCCGGCGGTTAGGTATGCTCCTCAAAAATACCTGTGGTCATCCTATGATTCGGAAGCAGACATATTATATATCAATTTTAAAAAACCAAGTCATGCTACTGATAGCGAACTGACTGATAATGACGTAATCATTCGGTATGAAGGAGATGCTATCGTCGGAATAACAATTTTGAACGCCAGCAAGCGCTAAAAACTTCTCTATTTGGCTTGATAATTTTTGAAAAAGAATCTACATTTTGGACCTCAAAGATAGCAATGGATTTGCCAAACGAAATGAGACCTTTGAAAAATGCTCAATTTTGCCTGCCCCGTTAAATCTGTTTTTACATTTAACCGGGGTTCAAGTTCAAGGCAGGTGAAAATTTTAACCACAGGAATACATTGAGTATTTTGAGGATTAAAATTTGAGCCTAACGCAGAAATTGGGCAAAAGGGGGCGTTTTGCAAAGGTCTCGTATAATCGGGATGAGCAGAGAGACGTACTTTGAGTTGCTTCAAAAAATATAGTAAATGCCTTGTGTTCAGATCTTTGCCCTATGCTCTATATACTATGCCCTATGCACCATGCCCTACGCTCTCTGCTCTCTGCCCTTTGCGTCGTTCGCGCCTGGTTTACCCAGTTCAATCCCGAAGGGCTATTTAACCGGGGTTCAAAATAAAAGCCGTTCTCCGCTGAAAGCGGTTTGATTTTCCCTTTTCAATCCGAAAAGGAAAAAACAAAAAATAAACATAAAACTTCGCGTCCTTAGCGTCTTCGCGGTTCAAAAATAACATTAAATGAAGAACATAGAAGAAATTGGTAAAAAAATAGTCAACGCAGCCATCAAGGTTCACCGAGCCTTAGGCCCCGGGCTTTTGGAATCAGCCTATCAAAAATGCCTTACCCACGAACTACGCAAAAATGGCCTTAAAGTAGCCTGCGAAGTGATACTCCCAATACAATACGAAGGCATTAAAATCGACGCTGGCTACCGAATCGACATGCTTGTCGAAGATTCGGTTATTATCGAGAATAAGACGGTCGATCAGATAGCCCCAATCCACGAGGCTCAACTTTTGACTTACCTGAAGATCACCGGCATTAATCTTGGCTTCCTGCTCAACTGGAATGTCCCCCTGATGAAAGACGGCATCAAACGAATGGTCAACAACTTGCGCCGGTAACCTCTCATGAGGCTTTCCTTTTCCTGATCATCCGTCCTGATCAGGAAAAAAGAAAAAAACCTTCGCGTCCTTGGCGTCTTCGCGGTTCATAACAAATAACGTAGTTAGATAGCAACGTCCCTCATTATTGCGGTCAGCCATATGCTGATTTAACTGGGGTGACAATCATCAATCGTATGCGTCCCCCATTACCCTTGCCATGACCACCGACATGTGATATTTTAAATAAACAAATATTGATGAATTTGTAAAACAGACTTTTTACGAAACCGTCAAATATCAGCGTGCCAGCAATACCCAAGAATTTTTCACTGAAGTATTGGAGGAATTATGGAAGCTTTTGAGTTTGAAGCCACTCATGAAAATGGAATGATCAAAATACCCGATGAATTAAGAAAAAATTTAACCAAAAAAATTAAAATAATTATTCTGACCGAAGAGGAAAAGCAAAATGCTTTAAGCAAACTGTTACTTGATGCTCCGACATGGGATGAATCTGATGTAATGGATTTTCATCAAACAATTCGAGAAGGATATGAAAATTGGAAGATAGACGAATTCTAATTGACACTTCTGTCGTTATTGATCATTTCAGAAAGAAAAATAAACAAAAGTCATTACTCTATGAACTGTCAGAAGAAAACACATTGTTCTTGAGTGCAATAAGTAAATTTGAGTTTTTGGTAGGGACAAAACTTTCTCAAATTCGTCAAACAGAAAAAATTATTGAAGGCTTTTATATTTTATCTTTCAATTCTAATGTTGCCGACGTTGCAAGTGATATTGCAAAAAAGTTAAAAACTAAAAATAAAATTATCGAATTTAGAGATATATTTATCGCTGCAACAGCTATTGCCAATAATATGCAGCTATCTACGCTAAATGTTAAACATTTCAAAAGAATAGATGATTTAGAATTGTTGATTCCATGAGCCA
>JAFDAS010000033.1 GCA_019313695.1 Deltaproteobacteria bacterium | reverse complement strand
TAACTGACAAGTGTCATGACATCGTTGACCCTGCTTTAAGGGTAAAAAGTGTCACGACATCGGTTACCCAAGGCCATTTTATGTGCTCAATCTTTGGGCAGTCGGTACTCAAAAACATGAACAAGTTCTTCTCCACAATACACCTGGAGCCGATGAATCTCCGTCACGATTGCCGCCCGTACATACGAATATACAAGCTCCTTGGAAACCTCAAACTTTTCACCGAAGATATCGAGTTTCCGGTCACTGCGGATAAACCTGATGAGGTGAATTGTTCCGTCAGGGATATCGTCGATCTGTGGCAACTTGGTATTCGGTCCCAACAGTACGGGTTGATAATCTTCCTGTGCAATGACCTCCATCGGTGTCTTTCCCATAAGGCAGCTGTAGCGATGGCGCATGTTATGAAATCGCTGAAAATACTTGCTCTGTCTTTTTAGCGCCGCATAACTGGGAAACCATTGCCTGCGAAAGAACTTCTTATTGTACGTATCGTTAAAGCTCTCTATAACACTGTTGCGCCAGGGCTCTCTAACCGGAATGAACACCGGCTGGATGCCGTAGTGTAAACACAGTTTTAAAACAATCCCCAGTGATCGAGGATAGCGGTTGCTGCCGCGGAAGCTGAGCTCATTATCAAACTGCAGAAAATCAGGCATTCTCATGGTCTTCCAGCATCTCAATAAACTGGAGGCGACCTGATTATCCGCTTTCGTTCTTTGAGATTCTATACATACCCGATGGCTGTAAAGATCGATTACATTCAGGGAGTAAAACCTGCCGTCGCCCTTGATATACCGGGGTCCGACAAAATCCATCTGGTGTATGTTGTTGCAATCAAGGGCCTCTCGAAAGTACGGATAATCAACACCTTTGGGCACATATACAGTTTTTTTTAACGAGGCCTTCTTGCTTTATGATTCGGGTTATCGTTCTATCAGATGGAAAGTTTACCCCCAGTTTTGTCAATTCCCATTTGATGGCCGATACACCTGCTTCCTCGTGGAAACAATACGTGCCTTCTCTTCTCCTTTCGTTTCACTCGGTCGTGTTAATGGTGCCTTGGATCTGTCTTTATACCAATCCTTCTCCCCTGTTTTGTATCGCTTCAGCCACTTGAAAAACCATTGCTTTGAGCGATTGATTTCAGTGTATATATTCTTGGGCTCTTCTCCTTCTATGATATGACGAAATATCGCTTCTTTCCCGAGTTCTTCTTCCATTGATAATCTCCCTTTCCTTATATTAAAGAGGAGATTATCATATTCAGATCAATTGTTCAGGGTCAACGATGTCCTGGCACTAAATTCAGCCTTAAAAGTCAACGATGTCGTGACATTTGGCACCTATGATTTTCGCTCGGCGATAAACCGCGCTATCATTCTCAGGGGTTCGGCCTTTTCATCAAAACGGCTTATGTTCGATAACGCATCTTCCACAAGCTTTCGCGTTCTATCTTTGGATTCTTCAAGGCCGATCAGCGCGGGGTAGGTCGCCTTACCGAGCCCCTCGTCACTGCCAACATCCTTCCCCAGGACTTCCCTGGAGCTTTCGATATCCAGTATATCGTCCGCTATCTGAAAGGCAAGCCCTGTTTTTTTTCCATATTCCGAGAGGGCGTTCAGGTCATCTTCGCCGGCGCCGGCTATCAGTGCGCCCGCCCGAACGGAAACAGTGATCAGCATCTCCGTTTTATGGGTGTGTATGTAATTCACCATTTCCATATCCACTTTCTCACCCTCTGCCTTGAGATCCGCCACTTGGCCGCCTATCATCCCCCGGAATCCCGCCGCTGTCGAAATCTCATGCAGTACGGCAAGGGTCTTTTTGGAAGAGACCTCCGGGGTTCCCCGGGACATAAGACAAAAGGCTTCCGTGAGAAGGGCATCCCCCGCCAGGACTGCCACACCCTCTCCGAACACCTTATGATTTGAGGGTTTTCCCCTTCTGTAGTCATCATTGTCCATCGATGGCAGGTCGTCATGTATCAGGGAATAGGTATGGATCATCTCAATGGCGCACGCGACAGGCAGCACTGAGTCTGCGCTGCCGCCAACCGCTTCCGCGGAAGCCATGCAAAGTACAGGTCTTATCCTCTTTCCGCCGGCAAACAGGGTATACCTCATGGATTCGGAGATTTCAGAAGAAAATCCGTCCTTTTTCGGAAGGTATTCCTCAAGCGCCCTGTCAACAATTCTCTTCTTTGTCTCAAGATATTCTTCAAGCAACATCTTCCGGTTTTCCCCCATCCTTTTCTTCAAACGGCCTGACATTTAATGCGTCTTCCTCTCTGAGAAGAATATTGACTTTTCTCTCCGCCTTATCCAGCTTATCGGCGCAAAAACGGGAAAGTTTGATTCCTTCTTCAAAGGCCTTTAATGATTCTTCGAGGGACACATTCCCTTCTTCCATCTTTTTCACAATTTCTTCCAGCTCTTCCAGGGCCTTCTCAAACTTTTTCTCTGCCATTGTTTTGCTCCTTCAAAATTCTGGTCACCCTTGCTTTGAAGCTCCCCGATGAAACCCTCACATCGACACTGCCGTCCACCGCTAACATGGCCACATCCTTGACGATGGTTCCGTCAGACAACCTTACTATACCGAAACCCCTCTTCAACACGGAAAGAGGACTCAGACTATCTAATATGGACATATCTCTCTGAAGGATGCCGCGAAGAGTATCGATACAGGCCCGGGTCCGTGTCTCCAACCTGGCATACCAGTCATCCAACCCCATGCGAAGGTCCGAAATTCGTCCTCTCGGATCACGCAAGCCCTTCACAACAAAATCCAGTCTGTTTTCCAATTCACGCAGAGAGACACCACGGGCATTTATTAATTGTGATTTCAATCTTCGGATTCTCTCGATCAGATCTTTCCTGTCTGGCACAACCAGCTCAGCGGCAGCGGAAGGGGTCGGCGCCCTGAGATCGGCCACAAAATCGGCGATGGTGAAGTCAATTTCATGGCCGACAGCCGATATAACAGGGGCTTTCGAAGAGTGGATCGCCCGCGCGACCCTTTCATCGTTGAAACAGAACAGGTCCTCAAGCGACCCCCCTCCCCTGGTAACAATAATTACATCCGTACCAATCGAGTTCAGATCCGATATGGCGTCACATATCTCCATGGGCGCTTCCACCCCCTGCACAGCCGCGGGGGCAATGATGATGTCAATGGATGGGAATCTCCTGCCTGTGATATTCAATATGTCCCTGACAGCCGCGCCTGAAGGGGATGTGACTATCCCGATCTTCCCCGGCAGAAAGGGTATATCCCTTTTGTGAGAAGGATCGAACAGGCCTTCTTTTTCCAGACGCTCCTTGAGTTGCTCAAAGGCCATCTGAAGGGCTCCAAGGCCCTTCGGCTCCGCGGCATCTATGATTAGCTGGTACTCGCCTCTTGCGGGGTAAACATTCAGTCTCCCCCTGCAGACTATCTTCATTCCGTCTTCAAGATCAAAGCCCATCCTGCCCGCCGCGCTCCTGAAAGCAACCACTCTTATCTGGCCGCCCTCATCCTTGAGGGTAAAATACACATGACCCGAGGCGGGACGGCGGAGATTGGAGATCTCGCCCGTGACCCATATGATGTCAAAACCGGATTCCAGAAAGTTTTTTATGGCCCCGGTCAGCTCTGTGACTGTAAATACATTCTTCATGAGAATTCCAAGTGAAATATTCGAGATTTGAAAGATTATTTCTTCAAAGTTTTCTATCTGTCAAATTTGTCCAACTATTTTGTTGACATCTCTCCGGTCTTGTTGTCAATTGGATCATCGAAAGGAGATGAGAACTCCATGGATAAGAATATCGTCAATACTGATAAGGCCCCCCAACCGGTTGGGCCATATTCTCAGGCGGTCAAAGCCAATGGCTGGCTGTACATATCCGGACAAATTCCCATTGACCCGAAAACCGGAGAGCTTGTGGAAGGGCCCTTTGAGCTCCAGGCACGTGCAGTTCTGAACAATCTCAAGGGAATACTGGAGGCAGGAGGATCAGACCTTGATCGCGTTATAAAGGTTATGATTTTCCTGACAGACATGAGCTGTTTTACGCAGTTCAACAACATATACGCGGAGTATTTCGGAGTCTCTCGTCCGGCCAGGTCCTGTGTGGAGGTAAACCGCCTGCCCAGAGACGCCCCGATAGAGATCGAGGCCGTGGCCATCTGCGATTGAACCCGCTTACGCAGAAAAAGGGTGCGGCATCTCTTGATATTTTGATTTGCAACATGGCTTCCTACTTGATCCCTCCCTTTATTTCCCTCCTCCGCGATGCCCCACGCATCTTTTTTAATACGTTATCTTCAATCTGCCTGGCTCGTTTTAATGTATCCTCCGTCTCCACCCCACCCCCTTCCGGAGTCAGTCCCAAATCTGCCTTTTCGCTGATCCCGAAACGCATCCTCAAGACCTTTTCCTCTCTCGATGTCAAGGTGGACAGTATCTTTCTGGTCTGCTGGGCAAGATCCATGCTCATGGTGGCATCGGAGGGAGACATGATTTTCTTATCCTCTATAAAATCCCCGAGAGAACTGTCTTCTTCCTCACCTATAGGGGTCTCCAGAGATATCGGCTCCTTGGCAATCTTCAACACCTTCCTCACTTTATCCAGGGGAAATTCCATCTTCTCCGCAACCTCGGCCGGTGTGGGCTCTTTACCCAGTTCCTGGACCAGATACCGCGAAGTTCTGATAAGTTTGTTTATGGTTTCAATCATATGAACCGGGATTCTTATCGTCCGTGCCTGATCCGCTATAGCCCTCGTGATGGCCTGCCGTATCCACCATGTCGCGTAGGTGGAAAATTTATATCCCCTCTGGTATTCAAACTTTTCAACAGCCTTCATCAATCCTATATTCCCTTCCTGAATAAGATCCAGGAATTGCAGTCCTCTGTTCGTGTACTTCTTTGCAATGCTTACAACCAGCCTGAGATTCGCCTTTATCAACTTTCTTTTCGCCAGATCCGCCTCCATCTCACCCTCTTTCATGGAAGTGATCACCGACTTCAGGGCCTCTGTGGACGCGCCAATCTTTCCCGTTATCCTTTTCCTGCTGTTACGCGCCTGTCTGATTATCCTTTCATACTCTCTCAATTCTCTAACCGGGATGCCGCTCTCTTCGGAAGCCAGCCCCTCTTCTCCATTTCTCATCCGGGAAAACATCTTGTCCAGAACATTGAGTGACATTCCAGCTCGTTTCTTGCAGGACTGTATTTCCCGCTCACCCTTGTTAAGCTCGGCAACGGCGTTCTTGAGTTCCAGAACCATCGCATTTATACGTCTCTTGGTAAAATTTGCATCTTTACAGAGTTTTACGATCCTTTTGAGATTTTTTTCTAACTCTTCCTTTATCTTTTCTTTCTCAAAATCATCCAATTTCGCCCTTTTCAGCTCTGTCCCCAACAAGACATTTCTTGCATCCAACTTTGCCACCCTGGCGGCAAAGTTCTGCACCTTTTCCCGATATACATCCTCTTCAGTGAAACCATTCTCGTCTTCAAGATTATCAACAACTGTTTTTATTCTTATTTCGTTATTCCTGAGTTTGTTTCCTATATCCACAACCTCTCTTATAAAAATCGGCAGGCTGAAAAGGGCTTCCATGATCCTTTTTTCTCCCTTTTCAATCTTCTTTGCTATCTTTACTTCTTCCTCGCGACTAAGCAAAGACTCCAGACCCATTTCCCTCAGATACAGTTTCACAGGATCTCCGGTTTTACCCAGCGCAGCCATGGGCAGAGGCGATATTTCATCCTTTGTTTTTTCCTGTTCCTCTCCGGCCTTACTGTCGTCTGGTTTATCAATAATCTTTCCATTCTTGTCGACATCGACAATTTTGATATTTTTCTCATGGAAAAACATCAAAATATCGTCTATCTGCTCTGAAAATATAACGTCGGACGGTAACATATCGTTAATATCATCATAAGTAAGAAACCCCTTCTCCTGGCCCAGTGAAATAAGTTTGTTTACTTCATCCGATTTGATTATTTTTCCCATTTTCGAATAGTCCTCTCTCTTCCTTTAGCAATCTATCCCTCTCCCGCAGCAGGCTGTCGCTTAACTCTCTGTCGTCTGTGTCGCGGGCCCTGATCAGTTCCCGCTTCAGCATATTGTGCCTGCCCTTATACCATTTGTTCCTTATCTGCTTAATATTATCATCAAAGACCCTGCCGGCAACCTCTTTATCGGAGAAAGGTTGCTCCATCATCAATTTCAAGAGTCTTTCCTTCACCGTACCATCTTCCAGATCGCCGACCAGGCTGGTGGCGTCACCCACTTCCCCGGTTATTGCCTTACCCAGTTTTTTCAATGTTTCTGAAGCGAAACAATCCAGAATACCATCCCGAACCACCACAGGGATCTTTTCGGGATACTCCATCATCATATAGATAAGGTTTAATTCCACCATGTCAACCTTTTCCGTCCTCTTTTCCGGAGACGCGGCTTTAGTTGCGGTTTTGTAATTAGCAGATGCCTTCCTTATCTTGTCCTTCAAAAGCTTCTGGTCAATGCCAAGTTTTTCAGATACTCTCTTTATGAACAGGTTTCTTTCAACCGGATCACTTATAGTGCTTATAAAAGAGATTGATTCCCTGATAGCATCCAGATTGTCTTCAAGCGTATCTCTGCTGCCCATTATTTTTTCTATATAGTAGTCCACCATCATCGGGGAATGGGCTATAATATTCTCCAGGGCTTCCCGACCAAATTTTTTCACATAGTCATCAGGATCATATTCCTCGGGTAGAACGACCACCCTGGCATGCATATTCTCCTCAAGGAACAGTTTCAGGCTGCGCTCTACAGCATGTCTGCCCGCTTCATCGGGATCAAAGATGACGGCAACCTTCCGCGTAAATCGCCTGATCAGCTCGACCTGTTCCCTGGTCAGAGCGGTGCCCAGCGTTGCCACCACATTGCTCACCCCCGCATCCCGAAGGGAGAGAAGATCAACATATCCCTCCACAATTATAACGTAATCCTTATTGCGGATGCTGTCTTTTGTCCTGTACATGCCATACAGGACCCTGCCCTTTATATATACGGGAGACTCAGACGAGTTGAGGTATTTAGGCATATCGTCACCGAGCGCGCGTCCCCCAAAAGCCACAACCCTGCCGCTCAAATCTTCTATCGGGAAAATCAATCTCCCGCGAAACCGGTCATAGAATCTGCCATTATTCTTCGATATGATAAGGCCGGTTTTTTCGACAAGTCCGAGGGGAACCCTCTTGTTTTCAAAATAGTTGACAAGATGGCTCCATCCCTCCGGGGAATAACCCAGGCGAAATTCCGTGGCTATAGCAGTCCCCATCTTTCTTTTGTCAAGATAACCGCGAGCTGCGCGGCCATTCTCGGAAGCAAGCTGCCCGGAAAACCAGTCTGCCGCCATCGCGTTTATTCTGTTCAGCTTTTCCTTCTCGCTTGCCACTGTCCTTTCCGCGCCGGTCATCTTTCTGACAGGTATCTCAATCCCAGCTTTATTAGCCAGATGTCTCGCCGACTCGGCAAAATTAGCGCCGTTTATCTTCATCAGAAAGGCGAAGACATCTCCACCCTCTCCGCAACCAAAGCAGTAAAATATCTGCTTTTCGGGATTAACGCTGAAAGATGGTGTCTTCTCCTTGTGAAAGGGGCAGAGGCCGACAAAATTTCTGCCGGCCTTTTTCAGAGTAATATACTCGGAAACCAGATCGACAATACTTACCCTGCTCTTTATCTCTCCTATCTTTTCCTGAGGTATATATCCCTTCAAGCTGTCCTTACCTCTATGGATGAGCGCATCGCTCAGGATAATCTTGCTTTAACCGCCTCGCCTACAGCTTTTCCATCGGCTTTTCCCGTTAACCCGGGCATAAGAAGTTTCATAACCCTTCCCATATCCCGGATGCTTGTAGCGCCGGCTTCTTCTATGGCATTTTCAATCTGTGCTTTTATCTCTTCCTCCGACATCTGCTCCGGCATGAACCCCTGGATTACCTCTATTTCCTTTTCCTCTTTTTCCGCAAGTTCCAGTCTCCCCCAATTTCTGAATTGTTCAACAGAGTCTTTCCTCTGTTTTACCATGGAGGACAACACCTGCAGGATTTCTTTCTCGCCAAACTGATCCTTTAAATCTATCTCTCTGTTATGCAAAGCCGATTTGATCATGCGAAGCACCGATAGCTTCGCCTTATCCTTATCTTTGGCAGCTTTGATCATTTCACTCGATACACTGTCTATTACACCCATTTCAGATATACCTTTGCTCCCTACGCTTTAATGCGTGTTTATCCCATATCATCGCTCAATTTCCTGCCTCCCATAATATGAACATGGAGATGAAAGACTACCTGACCGCCATCTTCATTACAGTTGATAACGGTCCTGAACCCCCTCTTGTCGATTCCCTTTATCTTTGCAACTTCCTGTACCGCTGAAATCATGTCATTCATCATATCCTTGTCCGACACATCCATAAGGGTTGCCACATGTGCTTTAGGCACGACAACAACATGAACGGGGGCCATCGGATTGACATCATCAAATGCCAGGACACTTTCGGACTCGTAAACAATGTTTGCGGGTATCTCTCCCCTTACAATTTTGCAGAATATACAATTCTCCATCTGGCAATCCTCCTGCTAAGGGGTTGAAACCCTGGCTATTGCATCTTCCAGCTTCAGTGCACCGGTGTAAAGGGCCTTCCCTGTAATTACACCCATTATTCCTGAATCCGCCACTTCAAGCAGTCTTTCAATGTCATGAATATCCGCGACGCCGCCCGAGGCGATTATCGGTATATCCACAGATTCCGCAAGCATCTTCGTGGATTCTATATTTACGCCCGACTCCATGCCGTCTCGCTGTATATCAGTATATATGATTGAGTCCAGCCCGCATTCCTTATACCCTGAGGCAACCTCGGCGGGAGACTGGCCGGTGCTTTCAGTCCATCCCTCAACCGCAACCCTGCCGTCACGCGCGTCAAGGCCGAGAATTACGCGCCCTCTGTAATTAGCGCACGCATCGAGAACAAATTTTCTATCCTTCAGGGCGACTGTCCCTAATATGACATAGCTGACGCCCATGGAAATATACTCATCAACGGTTTTCATGTCCCGTATCCCGCCACCCACCTGCAGGGGAACATCCACCACGCGAACAATTTCTCTGATAACGTCCATGTTTCGGGGTAATCCGTCACGGGAACCGTCAAGATCAACCACATGGATGCGTTTCGCCCCTTTTTCCTGCCATTTTGCGGCGATATCCGCGGGATGATCGGAATAAACGGTAGACAGGTTAAAATCCCCCCGAAGGAGGCGCACGCACTTACCATCCTTCAGATCTATAGCAGGTATTACGAGCAACTGTCAGTCCCCTTTCAATCCTGGAAAGTCCTTCAAGATCTCTTTGATACCTTCCCGGGACAATTCTTCAGCGGTAACCCATTTTCCCCCGCTTTTTATAAAGGGCAGGATATTAAAGATGTTTTCCATCAATGAACTCTGTGTCTTGTCAAACACGTCCTTCCATATTGATACACCATCCTTAACTCTGATAAGATGCATGCAGAAAGCTACCGAAGCTGGTTCCGCCACGGAATAACCAAAACCCTTCCTCTCCATATAATAAAAGAGGTACCCCGCAATAATCCCGTCCGCTCCGACCTCTTTTCCAACCTCTGTCAATATCACCGTGGGGGATTTTCCGAACGAGGCGGCAGAACCCCTCTTATAAACACCATCCACATATCCGGACGGTATCAGGGAATATTGTTCGGAAGATTCAATTCCTTTCAGAAAAATTTCTTCTATCTTTTTCTCCGGGTTTCCTTCAAAGCCGCATGTTCTGAAAGTCGTACCACAAACAGGGCATCGTACAAACCTGATGGCAGGATCATCAGAAACTATCGCTCGAAAGGGGACAACGGCAATCTTCTTTAACCCGGAAATATCTCCCCGGTGAAGAGTATTCACCCCACCGTCGGTTTTAGAAGCACAACCGGCAAGCAGTACCGGAAATATCACCCCGCAAAAAAGAAGTTGAAAAAGATAAAAGGAAAGGCGCTTTTTCATGATTATCATCCATCTTCATGTCCCCGGATAGAGGGACGCTAAATACTTCCCTTCGTTGACAGCACACCCTTGATCCGGTCATCCACACAGACAGCCTCCTTCAAAGCGCGGGCAAACGCCTTGAAGATAGCCTCAGCTATGTGGTGAGGATTCTTACCATATCTGACATTTATGTGCAAGGTTATTCCCCCGTGATCCGAAAAGGCCTTAAAGAATTCCTCAAGGAGAAGGGGATCAAAATCTCTTATCTTTTTACCACTAAAATCGGCCATGAAAACCAGATAAGGTCTCCCGGAAATATCAACGCAGGCATGGCACAGGGTTTCATCCATGGGCACAAAGACGGACCCGTAACGGCTCACTCCCTTTTTGTCTCCCAATGCTCCTTTTACCGCTTTTCCTAAGCATATGCCCAGATCTTCCACAAGGTGATGATAATCTACATTCGTATCTCCACTCCCTCTCACATTCAGATCGATAAAACCGTGTTTTGCGAAAAGGGTGAACATATGATCAAGAAAGGGTACCGTCGTGGATATATCTCCTGCCCCTTCTCCATCCAGATTTATCTCGACAGATATATCCGTCTCCGTGGTTTTTCTGGTTATTTTTTTCTTTCTTGCCATAGCATCAGACCTCCTTCTACAATACCTTGTTAAGAGGATATTCTATTATACCTTCGGCCCCGGCCTCCTGAAGAAGCGGTATCAACTCTCTGACTATACCCTTATCTACAACGGCCTCGACGGCGAACCAATTCTCGTCGTACAGTCCTGAAGTGGTAGGCGCCTTGAGAGAGGGCAGCAACAGGACAACCCTCCCCAGATTTTCCCTGGCAACATTCATCTTAAGACCGACCTTACCCATGGCCATAAGTGATCCCCAGAGGAGGGAGCTTATCTGTTCTATTTTTTTCCTCTTCCATGGATCATCCCATGCCTTTTTGCTGGCAATCAGCTGGGTATTCGTCTTCAGAAGCTCATGGATGATCTTTAAATTGTTGGCCCTCAGGGTGCTTCCTGTTTCTGTAACCTCCACTATCGCATCCACAAGGCCCTCGACCACCTTGGCCTCTGTAGCGCCCCAGGAAAATTCCAGATGAACCTCTATGTCCCTTTCTTCAAGGTACTTCCGTGTAAAGTTCACCAGTTCCGTAGATATTCTCTTCCCGGCTATATCTTCCAGGGTCTTTATAGGAGAGTCCTCTCTTACCACAAGCACCCATCTGGCCTGTCGTGTAGACGTTTTTGAATATACAAGATCCCGAACCACAACAACATCAGATTCATTCTCCAGAATCCAGTCCTTCCCTGTAAGACCAAGGTCAAGGGCCCCATCATCAACATACCGGGACATTTCCTGTGCCCTTACAAGAGCGCATGAAATGTCTTTATCGTCAATATCGGGGAAATAGCTTCTTGCATCGTATGTTATGCCCCATCCCGCCCTCTTGAAAAGTTCAATCGTGTTGGATTCGAGGCTCCCTTTCGGTATTCCCAGCTTCAATTTCTTCATTTTTTATAAACTTCCTCCGGATCAAATATCTTCTCACCAATTATTTCCATTTCTCCATCCGACACCCTTCGGTAAAAACAGGATCTGTAGCCCATATGACACGCGGCTCCCCCTCTTTGATCCACCTTCAGCACAAGTGTATCCAGATCGCAATCCACAAGGATCTCCCTGACCATCTGGACATTACCCGATGTCTCACCTTTGACCCAGAGAGTATTTCTTGATCTGCTCCAGTAAGTTGCCTTGCCCGTTTCCAATGTTTTCAGCCATGCCTCCCTGTTCATATAGGCCAGCATCAGCACATCGTTCGTCTCATAATCCTGAGCCACAACAGGAATGAGACCGTCTCCCTTCTCGAAATCAAGTTCCACCACTAACATCCTTTCCCCGACCCCTCACCGAACCAGTAGTCTGCCATGTTAAATCTGGTAGTTCGTTTCGCAAGCTTCATGTCATCTATCTCTGCTCGAAACGACAGTATTGCAAGGTTATTTATAAAACGCCTTACTATCGTATAAAACTAATTCAATATTTCTTTTTAGGCAAGCTCTTTTTGTTCATTTTGAACTTGCCTGTGTTTCATTTTTATGTTAGCTGGGAGGACTGAATTCTGAGTTTCAGCTTGTTGCCGTGTTTTTGCCGCAACAGCTATTGTAAAATTTTGATAGAGGGAGGTTGTGGAGTTATGAAGGTATTGATAGGCGGCGCCGTAGCGGCGGTCCTGGGACTTATCGGACTGGGAATCTGGTGGGAAGAGTTTTTTGAGCTGCTTGCGGGTGGGATCCCGATCGTTCTCTTGCTGGGAGGCGCTCTTGCCATATATGTCGGCTTCGACGAGATGAAAGACCAGATGAAATCGAAAGAAGAAGAAACAGCGAGTACGGTGGATCTGGACGCTGCCAAAGAAGAACTGCAAAAAGCAAAGGCTGAGGCGGAAAAGTACAAGGCAGAGCTGGAAAAAGCAAAAGCCGCAGATAAGGCAGCTCCTGAAAAAACAAAAACCCCGAAGAAAAAGTAGTATAATCGTTCAGAAAAATAAACCTGCCCGGCAGGAAATTTTAAACATCAGACAGATGGAAGTTCCCCGCAACAAGTTGCGGGGAATGCCCCTACAAGTCGGGATTCAGTTCAATACCCCTCAAAAGCGAGGGGTATTGAACCTTGTTTTCTCACCCGGGCAGTAAAAACTGGTTTTGCTGTGTTGCCATAAATTTTACATCCTCCAGAGGGAGCGTAAATAATATTTGACAAGCCGGAAAAAATCAGTTACGAAGCCTGATCACTAACCAAGTCCTTGAAACTGAGCAAAAATTATGAAAACCAAAACTTCAATTTTCCTGCCAACCATCTCCACCCACAAGAACTACATGTATTAATGCCTGCTTCTTGCCTCTGCCGGAGCGGGAAAGCAGGCTATCCAGATTCGTATCTTTACATTACATTTTATACAATTAAAAACAGGCAACGATTGCTCTCCTGAAGAGATCAACGTTTAAGGCCAAACATTATTTAAAAGGGGAACACCATGAAAAAGAATCTTCTGATAATTTTGATGATAGGAATGGCGGCATTTTTGATGGCAACAGGCTGCCAGAAGAAAGAAAAGACCACGGAACTTACCTACAGCATATTTTTTCCACCCACTCACAGCCAGTGTAAGGCAGCTGTGTCATGGGCTGAGGAGATAGAAAAGCGTTCCGACGGAAGAATAAAAATCACCATCTTTCCGGGAGGAACCCTGACTAAGGCAAATCAGTGTTACGACGGAGTTGTAAAGGGGATATCGGATATAGGGATGTCCTGCTTCGCTTACACACGGGGCCGTTTCCCGGTGATGGCAGCGGTCGATCTTCCCCATGGCTATCCTGACGGCAGCGTGGCAACTCGCGTAGCCACCGAATTCTACAAGAGTATGTCACCGAAGGAACTGGATGATGTAAAAGTTCTTTACATACATGGCCATGGTCCGGGGTTGCTGCACACAAAGAAACCGGTCAGGACATTGGAAGATATCAAAGGAATGAAGATACGTTCGACGGGGCTTAGCGCCCAGGTCGTGAAGGCCCTCGGCGGAGCGGCCGTCGCGATGCCCCAGGGCGACACGTACGAGGCCCTGCAAAAGGGCGTGGTTGAAGGCACCTTCACACCTATAGAGACTCTCAAGGGATGGAGACAGGCGGAGGTTGTCAAGTACACAACAAACTGCACGGGCGTCGGCTATACTACCGCCATGTTCGTAGTGATGAATCCTGAAAAGTGGAACGCTCTGCCGAAAGATTTCCAAAAAATAATGGAAGATGTGAGCGAGGAATGGATCGGCGTGCATGGAGAAGCCTGGGACAGAGGCGATGATGAAGGGCGCGCGTATACCTTAAGCCAGGGCAACGAGATCATTGCCCTCTCTGAAGAAGAAAACAAGCGATGGGCGGAGGCGGTAGGGCCGGTTATTGAAAACTACATAAGCGCCACCGAAGAAAAAGGGCTGCCGGGAAAGAACGCCGTGGCGAAGGTAAAAGAACTCATCGCCAAGTACAGCAAGTAAAAGATCAGAAATCGAGGGCCGGGAATCGGGGATTAGACTCCGAAACCCGGGACTCGAAACTCGAAATCATATGTTACGTCTGAAAAAACAGTTAGACAATCTCAGCAATGCATTCAACTGGCTTGCGGCGGGCGCCATCCTGATTATGATGGCGCTCACGTGCGCCGATGTGGTGTTGCGTCTTTTCCGTCATCCCATCCCGGGAACGTATGAAATTGTCGGCCTTATGGGAACTGTCGGCGTTTCCTTTGCCCTGGCTTATACCACGGCAAAAAAGGGGCATATAGCGGTGGAGTTCCTGACCAACAGGATGCCGAAGCAGACGCAATTTATTATTGCCGCGGCCGGCGAATTCTTCAGCGCCTTACTGTTCGGGATAATAGCGTGGCAAAGCGCCTTATATGCCCTGGACCTGAAACGCACCGGTGAGGTCTCCCTCACTGTTGAGATACCTATATATCCATTCGTTCTCAGTATAGCGATCGGTTGTTTCCTTGTGTGCCTCGTACTTACAATGGACTTCTATAAATCATTAAAGAGGATCATAAAGTGAGCCCAACAATAACAGGCCTTGTCGGCATCGCAGCTCTTTTTATTCTGATATTTCTGAGAATACCTGTCGGCTTCGTCATGGCGGCGGTGGGCTTTTTAGGCTTCGGTTACATTGTTTCTTTCGACGCAGCCATGAACATGCTTGCGAAAGATCTCTTTTCCGTCTTTGGATCTTATAGCCTCACAGTGATCCCCCTCTTTGTGCTGATGGGGCAGCTTGCGTATCATTCCGGAATAAGCAAGAGACTATTTAACTCGGCCTATAAATTTATAGGCCATTGGCCCGGAGGGCTTGCCATTGCAACTGTAGGGGCATGCGCGGCCTTTGCCGCCATCTGCGGCTCCACAAATGCGACAGCCGCAACCATGGGTGCTGCAACCCTCCCCGAGATGAAAAGATACAACTATAAACCGGAGCTTGCCACAGGGGTGGTTGCCGCAGGCGGGAGCCTTGGTATCCTGATTCCTCCGAGTGTCATATTCATTGTCTACGGGATACTTACAGAGCAATCCATAGGCAGACTCTTTATGGCCGGCCTGCTGCCCGGCCTTATCCTTGTCCTCCTTTTCATTCTTGCCATTGTCGTATGGACACGCATGCGACCGGAGCTGGGGCCGAAGGGACCAAAAGCTCCTCTCAGAGAAAAACTGGCATCGCTTTCAGGGCTCATTGAAACCCTTCTCCTGTTTCTCCTGATAATGGGCGGTCTCTTCCGTGGTTTTTTCACGCCCACTGAGGCCGGCGCAATCGGCGCCTGCGGCACTCTTCTTCTGGCGCTTGTCGGTCGTAATCTTACCATGAAAGGATTTATCGCGGCCATCTTTGAGACGACAAGGATATCCTGCATGATCCTCGTGATCGTCGCAGGGGCCACGATATTCGGACACTTCCTCGCCGTAACCAGAATTCCATTCGATATCGCAAATGGAGTATCGGAAATACAACTGCCACGCTATGCCGTCATGCTGATTATTATCATGGTGTATCTGATTGGGGGATGCGTAATAGATTCACTCGCGCTTATCATGCTGACGATACCCATCTTTTACCCGGTCGTGCTGTTTCTGGGCTACGACCCGATATGGTTTGGTGTCATAATAGTACTGGTAACCCAGATCGGCGTAATCACTCCACCCGTAGGAATAAATGTCTACGTGGTAAGCGGCGTAGCCAAAGACGTCCCACTCCACATCATATTCAAGGGAGTGCTCCCCTTTCTTGCAGCGCTGATAATAGGCACTCTCCTTCTCATCCCCTTTCCTCAGATCGCACTTTTCCTTCCGGGCCTGATGAGATAATCGCGCCCGGAGCAGACCGGACGGCGAAAACCCACACTCCCGGAGTCTTGCCTTGAAAGATGCCGCTTCATTGTGATAGAAAGATTGTAACTATTCAGGCGGATAGGCTGAAGGCCTTCAGGTTACAAAAAACTAACAGACTTTAGCCTACCTACCTTCAGTCTACAGTCTAAACAACCTGAGTAATTACAGGCATAAAGGGCATCCGATATGACCAGACTCCAGACCAAGATCTGTCTTTGTCTCACCCCTCTTCTAATATGTTTTTTCCTCCAGGGATGCTGCTTCTTCCCAAAGGGCAAAGAATACAAAAGAGTGGTTCGCAAGATGCTTGTAACTGCCTACGATGCCGGCCCCGAATCATGCGGCTGGGAGAGGAAATACTGGTGTATCGGACCACCGGTTTACGCGTACGGCCCCCTCAAGGGCAAAAGGAAGAGGGTGGGTATCACCGCCGACGGCACAGAGGCAAAACACGGAACTATCGCGGCAGACACCCGACTGTATCCCTTCGGAACCAAGATGTATGTGCCGGGTTATGGTTGGGGTGAGGTCCATGACGTGGGAACCGCTATAAAGGGAAATCACATAGATGTGTTCTTTTCCGACCGCGATGATGCCCTTGAATGGGGGAGACAATATCTGAAGGTGGTTGTTCTACTGCCGAAGTGACCTTGGTTTCTCTCTTCTTAACATCTCCGCAATAAGCAGAACGGCTCCGACCGATATGGCCGAATCGGCTACATTGAAAGCGGGCCAGTGCCAGGACGCTATGTAAAAGTCAAGGAAGTCCACAACACTTCCGAATCGTATCCTGTCCAGCAGGTTCCCCACGGCCCCACCCAGTATCAGCGAAAGGGCAAATGTAAGGAGCATCCCGGCCGATTTGTTTTTCGCAAGAAACCACAGGATCATCGCGATAGCCGCTGCCGACACGATTATCAAGAACAGCGATCGAAACATGGGGGCCGCATTCGCAAGGAAACCAAAGGCGGCTCCCGGATTTCGCACGTAAGTGATGTTGAAAAAGCCGTCGATCACCGGATGTGAGGCATGAAGATACATCACGGAACTAACATATATCTTGGAGATCTGATCCAGACCCACAACCAGCAGCAGTGTCATTAAGAAGATACCATGTTTTTTACTCAAGCCCCGTCCTCCTTACAGATTCTTCACGCACCTTGTGCATATAGTCGGATGATCGGCACTTTCGCCCACCGTCTCGCTGTAGTTCCAGCACCTTTCGCACTTCACCCCCCGTGCCTTGGAAACTTCTATCTTCAGACCTTCAAACTCTGTGCTTTCGTAAGGATCGGAAATTTTGTCCGCCGGAACAAGATTTACCTGGGACACGATAAGGAGAGATTTCATAGTATCGAGATATTCACCCAGAAATGCCTGCAGTTTTTCCGGGGTGCAAATATCCACGCAACTGTCAAGGGAATGGCCCACCACCTTCTTCTGCCTTGCTATCTCTATGGCCTTTGACATCTCTCCCTTGACGGCGATAAGTGTCTCCCATTTTTTGCCGAGATCTTCATCAAAATATTGAGGATCTACCTCCGGAAACTGCGTCATATGAACGCTTTCCTCTTTGCCGTCATAATCGGGCATATTCGACCATATCTCCTCGGAGGTAAAGACAAGCACCGGCGTCAGGAGTCTCGTCATGGCGTCAAGGATGATATACATCGCGCTCTGCGCGGATCTTCTCTCTCTCGATTCGGCCTTTGAGGTATAAAGCCTGTCCTTCAGAACATCCAGGTAGAGAGCGCTGAGATCGACACTTCCTGGAGGCGGTGGAGCGCCCACCTGTCTATCTCCTCCATATCTTCCACGGGAACCATATCCTTCCTGCAATCAAAATCATACAGGTTGCCCAGTATATATCTGCTCGTATTGCGAATCCGCCTGTATGCCTCGACGAGACGCTTCAGTATCTCTTCGGATATCCTGATATCAACGGTGTAGTCCTCGGCGGCAACCCACAGACGCAGTATCTCCGCTCCATATTGATCAACCATCTTCTGGGGGTCTATAAAGTTGCCCAGTGATTTGGACATCTTCTTACCATCTCCAGCCACCACAAACCCGTGGGTAAGCACATTCTTATAGGGCGCCCTGCCCCGGGTTCCGACCGACTCCAAAAGTGAGGAATGGAACCATCCCCTGTGCTGGTCGCTCCCCTCCAGATACATGTCACAGGGCGATTCAAGGTTATCTCTCTTCTCAAGCACCGCCGCGTGGCTCACCCCGGAATCAAACCAGACATCAAGAATATTGGTCTCCTTTTTGAAGTCCTCTCCATCACAGACAGGGCATACAACCCCGCCGGGGAGAAGATCGTTAGCATCCCTCTCGAACCATATATCAGCTCCATGTTCCCTGACCAGGGCGACAACATGATCCAGGATTTCTTTTGTGGCCAGGTAATTGCCGCACTTTTTGCAGTAAAACACCGTAATCGGCACACCCCACGAACGCTGTCTCGATATGCACCAGTCGGGCCGGTTTTCTATCATGCCATATATACGATCGCGTCCCCATGAAGGAAACCAGTTCACACTGTCTATGGCCCTGAGCGCCTTCTCACGCAGGCCATTCTTCTCCATCGAAATAAACCACTGCTCAGTTGATCTGAAGATGATAGGATTCTTGCACCTCCAGCAGTGCGGATACTGGTGTTCCATATCCATAGTGCTCAGAAGAGCCCCAACTTCCTTCAGTTTCTCATTCACCGCGTCATTCGCGTCAAACACAAACTGGCCGGCAAAAAAGTCCACATCGGGAGTAAACCTGCCGTCATCATCCACCGGCGCGTAGACATCAAGTCCATATTCAAGGCCTATCTCATAGTCCTCCTGGCCATGACCTGGAGCGATATGGACACATCCAGTCCCAGCCTCCAGGGTCACAAAGGGCGCAAGTATCAACACGCTGTCACGTTCGATAAAGGGGTGCCGGCATTTTAATCCTTCCAAAACGCCGCCTTTGAATTCCGCCAGGATCTCATATTCCTTTTCCCTGAAGCCAAAGGCATCCAGACAGTAGTCCTGCAGGTCTTTCGCGAAGATCAACACCTCTCCCTCTACCTTGATCGCCACATAGTCAAAATCTTCATGCAGAGCGATGGCAAGATTGGCGGGAATCGTCCAGGGCGTGGTCGTCCAAATAACCACACTGATCTTCTCGCCGGCAAGTCCGGGGAGCACGCCGGAGATATCAGACGTCATCGGAAATTTTACATATATGGAAGGTGTCATATGGTCGGCATATTCCACCTCCGCCTCGGCGAGGGCCGTCTTACACGAGGCGCACCAGTAGACCGGTTTTTTCCCCTTGTAAACATCTCCACTCAGCAGAAGCTTTCCGAATTCCTCAATCGTTGTCGCCTCATAATCGTAATCCATGGTCACATACGGATTATCCCACTCGCCAAACACGCCAAACCTCTTGAATTGTTTTCTCTGAATGTCAAGATACCTGTTGGCGTAAGTGCGGCAGAGCTTCCTCTTCTCCGCCTGCGGTATGGCACCCTGTTTTTCACCCAGTTCCTGGTCCACCTGATGCTCTATGGGGAGACCGTGACAGTCCCATCCCGGAACATATACACAGTCAAAACCAACCATGTTTTTCGATTTTATGACGATGTCCTTGATTATCTTGTTAAGCGCTGTCCCGAGATGTATATCTCCATTCGCGTAGGGAGGGCCATCATGAAGAATGTATCTCTCCCGTCCCTTTGATACCGTTCTTATTTTCCCATAGATATCCATCTCTGCCCATTTTTCAAGCAGTTCCGGCTCCTTCCGGGCCAGATTCGCCTTCATTGAAAAGCTGGTTTTCGGCAGATTCAGTGTGTCTTTGTAATCCATTTCCATCTCCTGAGTATATATCCTTAAATTTATTAGCCTGCCTTAATAACACAATCTGCCGTGAACAGGCAACACTTTAACCTGGAAATACCCCTTTAATCTTGGCCCTATCCTTCTTGGAAGCGATGATCAAGGGGTTTTTCTGAAACTGAGGACATTAGAAGCTGTATTTGATTTCGCAAAACAGGCGGTCGTTGTCACCGATATTTCTGTACATTGCAAGATCGCCGGATTGGTAGAAAACCACCCCGCCTGATATTTGAACAGAGTCGGTTATATCGTATTCAGCGGAAAAACGCTGGAAGGCACCGTCCTGGCCGGTTGCGCCATATGTGGAGGCTAATAGCGTTAAGACGAGGGTCTCATTTAGAAAGTCTCTGGTCAACCTGAACACCCACTGAAATTCATCCTCCCGGGCATTATCCGGGGCAAGTTTCAGGGCTTCATCAAAATCGTTTATATGTCTGTCTGCAGCCTCGACGCTGAGTGTGGTATCTTTAAAACCGGAATATTCCATACCGGCCAACACATCTATTCTGGAATACTCCCTGCCCGGTGAATTAAAGAACTCGAATCCGTCTATGTGCGCGGCCTCTGTCTTTAAAAGCCAGTTGCCAAGCGCCTGATTGAAAGCTGCGCCAAACATCTTCAGACGCGCGTGTTTCCACTCGGTTCGCGGGGGCGCTGCGGATACAAGCCGTGTATGTGGCATGTCACTGTAATAGTCCGCCCAGTAGAATGAAATGTCCCATCCGCTGAAAATCCCATTGATGGCAGCCGCGTACTCGGTATTTTTACAACGGGAGTCCGGTTTATCTTCATGGGGCGGCGGTGTTGATGAAGGATAAAAATCGCTGCCGTATTCCGGGTTCTTGTTAAACCGGATTTCATGAATTGCGATGCCGGTCAGAGACCAGTCACCGATGTAATAATCGAGCCGGGTCATTGTAACAGGAAGCCGCAGGTCTTCAATATCTGTCAGGCCGGGCTCGCGGATGTCCAGAGGATTGAGCACATCCGTAACCCGTATATTGTCCGATTTTCCCCATACGACGATCTGGCGACCGAGTTTAATATCAAGATTCTTTGTAAGACTCCCCTGGATATATGTTTCACCGAGTTCAAGCTCCTTTTCGTAATTATCCAGCACATTATCTGTGAATTCATCCCTGCCCCTGATCTCATACGCAAAATCGTATGCTCCCTTGCCGCTTATACGCGCCTGCCAGGAACTGGAAACCCTGGCATTCAGTTCAAGATTAAGTTCTGACCGCAGGCGTGACAGGCCCCGCCAGTCTGTTTCTCCCGCTCCAGGTTTATGATGCGCGAAGTTGCAGGAAGCGCCAACCTTAAAGTAGCCGTCCAGGCTGAAAACAGACGATGTCTTTATATCTTCTAATTTTCCGGTATCCGTCCTGACGGTTTCGTCATCAAAACCTTCGAGAACATCCTGCATGGCATCCTCAGACACTTCAGGTTTTTCATCGTCAAATCCGCTGATTATTTCATCGAGTGGTTCATTCTCGACAGCAAGGGTCGGCCCTGGCAATAATAATGTAAAAGCCATAAAGAAAACAAAAACCACGGCAGCGACGCGATTATTCGGCATAAAGTTTCCAGTTTCAAATTTCAAATTTCAAGTCACCAGTTATCAGTTCCCAGTTTCAATCCCTACAGCCCCTTTTCCATCCGGCGAACCGTGAATAAATCATATTCAAGGTTCTGATTGAATTTTACATCACTTAGCTTCAGGATGGTTCTATGTACTGTATCCCTGCCTTTTTTCTTTGTTACACGCATTTCGGTTGCCACCCAGATGCCGTCGATAAGGTCGAGTTTTTTAACGTCCATATATTTCAGGTAGCCGCCGTCACGAACCCAGTGCAGCGCCCGGATAACGAAGAAATTGTTCTGTCGCACAAAAAGAAGTGATTTTTCATATCCGGTTTCCTCAATTACATCTTTTGAACGGGGGACCGACCAGATCACCCATGTTTTTACGCCATTCACTTCTTTTTCTTTCCCTTTTTCATAA
>JAFDAS010000174.1 GCA_019313695.1 Deltaproteobacteria bacterium | reverse complement strand
TTCAACCACGCCAGATCAGCTTAGGGTAGCGCTCAAGAAATTTTTCGCCTTTCTCGCAACTGAGAAAGGTATCGTCAATGACAAAGCTATGAAGGGCTTGCGGTAAGCGGCTTCGCAAGCATTTTCAGAAATCGTATTTACCCTAACGTTGCAAAAGTCGAGGATGCCGCAGATCCAAGGCGTCAAGGGTGAAGCTGTAGCACTTTACCGCGAACCCTTGACAACACAGGAGATGTGGTACCATCGGCTTTCCCTTTGGGTAAATAACATGGCTGCTTTTCGTTGTTTTCAAGATTTCACCACGAGTGTGTTCTTGTAAAACGACCACAACGGTTCAAAAAGTCTATAGATAAAGTCTTTACGCCCATTTTGCCATGTTATTTATGCAACTATAGGGTTTATACAGAAACTGTATATTTACTGGTTGGGAGAGGAGATCAATATGAACGACATCGATATACAAATTGAATGGCAGGAAGGCAGCGGCGAGTCCGTAGAAATTGGCTACCTGAATCCTAACTGCCAGCAGTGCTGCGGTCATTGCGGCGTTCCGGGGACCGATCATGGGCAGTATGCGTACAAGACCGAGTGTACCATCTGTGGCTATGTGTATGGAACAAATGGATCCGACATGCACGAAAGGCGATGTCCCGAATGTCAGCAAGGGGCTCCGGGGATCAAGTACTGGAGGATTCCCAACAGGTAAATGCATGGGATCTTAGCAAATCCGCTACGGGAGAAAAACAGAGCAATATCCATCATGGCAAAGCGTAGACGAAAACTCAGTGCAGCTGAAAAGGCGGAAAAGAAGCGGCGACTTTTTGAAACATCGCAGCTCCAATAAGCATCAGCGCCGTTTGAAGCCTCTCAACTTTCACCCGCCGCCGGTGAACCGCCTTTAATAAATTGACAAAATCACATCGATCATGTTATTGTAATACAAACTACAATCGATGGAGGTATAGTCATGCAAACGGTCACTTTATCACCAAAATACCAAGTCGTTATACCCAAATCAGTAAGGAGTGTATTGAATCTTCGTCCTGGTCAAAAGATGCAGGTTATTGAATATAACGGACGGATCGAGTTTATCCTCGAACGAGATATTGCCGAACTTCGCGGGTTCCTAAAAGGCATAAATACGGAATTCGAAAGAGAGGAAGATAGGATATGAATATCGTCGATTCTTCCGGCTGGCTTGCATACTTCGCAGACGAACCGAATGCAAAACATTTCATAACCCCTTTGCACGATACGGCTTCGCTTGTTATCCCATCGATAACGATATACGAGGTCTTCAAGGTTGTTCTCAGGGAAACAAGTGAGAATGAGGCGCTTCAAGCAGCCGCTGCCATGCAAAAAGGAAGAGTTGTGGATCTAACGGCCATGCTGGCGATTGCGGCCTCAAAACTAAGTCTGGAACACGGTATTCCAATGGCAGACAGCATTATTCTTGCAACAGCGAAGGCATTCGATGCCATAATCTGGACTCAGGATTCAGATTTTAAAAATATTGCTGGAATGAAGTATTTTCCCAAAAAATAGTGCCTGACCAAAAGAGTGGCCCGCCCCCAACGAAATAATTAGAAAAAAAGGGGGGCGTAATGTTGCGAGGTTAGGCTATATTGTGAAAATCCAAAGTGTAACTTGAGATTATCACAAAAACATCGGGTATTTAAAAAAACAGGGGATTGTCAGGCGCATCGGACCGGCTAAAGGGGGATATTGGGAAGTTGTGAAGGGATAATAGTAATGAATTAGTGCCCATTTTGGAGTCAAAAAGGGCGATATAGGGCCTAAAAACACCTATTCTTAGGACGTTAAGCTATAATATTCAATAAGTTAGCGACCCCAACGACATCTTCCGGGGATGGGTCTTACCCACATGGGACCGGATATAGCGCATGATCCAATCGCAATAGGTTTGTTCGATTCAATAGGCGTAGTGGTGATACCGCAGGGCCTGTCGAACCTGATCCATGAGCCGGAGTTTAGGATCCGGTCAGACTTTTTTGAATTTTCCATGCTATCAACGTTATTATGCAATATATGGAAAAGGCAATAGAACTTTTTCCATATTTTACATATCAGTATCACAATAGATGGAATTTTTTCCATGATATATAAGCAATACATGGAAAATTTTCCACCTATCCTAACTGTTGAGCATGGAAAAAATCTATTCATCTCTCCTTAAAAAACCTTGACTTGTATATTGTTATCATATACACTCCAGATCAATGGAAAAGATATTTGAACAATTTTCAGGTTTCCAGTGGGATAGATGGAATATAGATAAGAACCTCATCAAGCATAATGTCGAAAACTGGGAATGCGAACAGGTGTTTTTTAACAGACCTCTTCTTGTCCTTGATGATCCAAAGCATTCTGTCTCTGAAAAACGATGGGCTGCTTTTGGGAAAACCGATGCAGATCGTTTTCTTGTCGTCATATTTACCAAGAGGAATAACTTGATTCGAATAATCTCTGCCAGGGATATGAATAAAAAAGAGAGGAAATTTTACGATGAAAAAG
The DNA here is from genome assembly GCA_019313695.1 of Deltaproteobacteria bacterium. Lineage (GTDB taxonomy): Bacteria > Desulfobacterota > Syntrophia > Syntrophales > UBA2210 > UBA2210. The sequence continues at coordinate 994 of JAFDAS010000174.1, read as the reverse complement.
GATAAAATTATTCCGGACTTTAAGAATGAAGATGAGGAGAGAGAGTTCTGGGCAACTCATTCTCCTCTTGATTATTTTGATATTAAAGATTTCAAGAGGGCTTCTTTTCCCAAACTAAAGCCGTCGGTAAAGTCGATCTCGATTCGACTTCCAGAGGATATGCTGGCGGAACTAAAGACCCTTGCAAACAAAATGGATGTGCCTTACCAGAGCTTGGCAAAGATTTACCTTGCAAGACAAATTTCTTTAGAGCGTGGATCGCTACATATGGCTTCCAAAAAGAGGAGGCAGAAAGTTCATGCCCAAGATCAGCATGAACAAGGACGCTCATAAACTCGCGCCTGTTATGCTGGGTTATAAAATGATAACAACATGTTAAAGCCAATTCCCGATTTCTTGGAAATCCTAAAGATTCTGTCGAAACGAATCACCAATAACGAGTAACGAACACGAAAAAAGGAGGAACAATATCTGTGAAGCAGGTTAGGCCTCTCTCCATAATCATCTTGCTCGCAATAGGCGTCTTTGTCTGGAGCAATAGTGCGATGCCATCCGAAGTCCTGGATTTCGCGGTTATCCAGCCCGGTCAACCGGGAACTCCCCAGGAAGCCCAGCCGGTCATGGACGCCCTGGCCGCCTACGTCCAGAAAAAGATGGAGCCTGGCGTTACGATCAAAGGCTCCTATTTCAACAAACTTGATTCGGCCCTCGATTTTTTGCATAATACTCCGCCGGTATGGGGGATTGTCAGGCTCGGATTTTACTCGGAGCATGCCATCCGTTTCCAGATGACCGCTCTTGCCTCAACCCGACCCGGAGGATATAATAAGGATATCTGGCGTCTTGTTGTGAAAAAAGATGCTCCTGAAGACTGGAAGTCCCTCAGGGGTAAGGTCCTGGGAAACATGCTTTTTGAGACTGATGCCGCAGCCTGTCTCCTGTTTGGGGTTCCCCCTGCACAGTTGCCGTTTACTTTAGCAGGCACATTTCGTCC